>JBBSUB010000013.1:0-38773 GCA_038235345.1 Chitinophagales bacterium | reverse complement strand
CAAAAAACAGGACAGGCTGATGCAGCGTCTAACTTTAATTTAGGGAAAGAATTTGAACCCAGTTTCTTTGGTCTCCTTAAAATTGCTCCTTATGCCATTGGTGCGACCTTCTTCCGGCCATTTATTTGGGAAGCAAGCAAAATAACCCAGATGCTTGCAGCTGTCGAAAGCCTGATTTTAATGTTTTTTACCCTATTCATTCTTTTAAAAACCGGTCCTTTTCAATTTATCCGAACGATTTTAGCAGATCCACTTATTATGTATTGTTTCATGTTTGCCATTGTATTTGGGATTTTTGTGGGAGCAAGCACCGTCAATTTTGGTACCCTTGTACGGTATAAAATTCCTAGTTTGCCTTTTTACGCCATTTCCTTATTTCTGGTTTATGAAAAAGTGAAAGAACGTGCTCTTCAAAGATCTTTGGTAAAAGCAGAGTTATCCCTTACCAATAATATTGACCTCGTTACATCTTTTGCCTGACAGATAATCCTGATAAGTTTTAGTGTTAAGGCATAATAAAGCTATTTTGCATCATTATAAAAACCAAGGGAAACGATGTGTGGAATTGCAGGAACCATAAATTCCAAATTTTCTTATGATAGAGTCATCAGCTCCATGCGGCATCGGGGGCCCGATGAACAAAGATCCTATAAGTCTGGAAATGTACGTTTTCTTCACCTAAGGCTATCCATATTAGATATTGCGGGCGGGGCACAACCAATGACTCTGCACGATAAATACACCATTGTATTTAATGGAGAGATTTACAATCATAATGAATTAAGAAAGCAATTCAATCTATCTGCCCATACTTCTTCTGATACGGAAACATTGCTTCTTTTATATGAGCGATTTGGTCCCGACTTTCTGCAACATCTGGATGGAATGTTTGCCTTCGTGATTCACGATAAAATAAAGAATGAACTTTTTGTTGCAAGGGACCGTGCAGGTAAAAAGCCCTTTTATTTTTATTCCGATAAGGATAAATTTGCCTTTGCAAGTGAATTAAACGGGTTAAAAAGTATACTTCCCTTAGAGGTTAATAATAATGCTTTATATCATTATTTGCGTCTCGGCTCATTATACCGGCAATATACTCCTTACAAAAATGTGCAGGAATTAAAAGCCGGGACATACATGACTATAAATTGCAGTTCACTGGAAATAAAAGAAACGAACTGGTGGAATGTGCATGATTTCTATAGCAAAAAAAGTTCTGATTCCTTTGAAGAAGCATTACAGAAAACGGATGATTTTTTACACCTGGCTATAAAAAGAAGACTGGAATCAAGTGACCTGGAAGTAGGCAGTTTTTTAAGTGGAGGAATTGACAGCGGCCTCATAACAGCGATTGCAAGCGGGTATCACCATAGTCTGAAAACATTCACAGTATCATTTGATGGAGAATATGATGAGGCCCCTCTTGCCCGGTTAGTAGCAGCGCAATATGGAACTGATCATAAAGAAATAAAAATTTCTTTCAAGAATCTGAAGAATGACCTTGAAAAAATATTAGGGAATTACGGAGAGCCATTTTTTGACAGTTCTGCCATACCCAGTTATTATGTGAGCAAAGAATCCAAAAAACATGTGACGGTTGTATTAAATGGCGATGGCGCTGATGAAATTTTTGGTGGTTACAGAAGATATGTTCCCTTCGCACAGTATGATTTTTTCAAGAAAAACATTATGGTGAAAACTCCCGCAACTATTTTTAAAACACTGGCACCGGCTTCCAATAATAAAAAATCACTGTACAATTATGTTTACCGCCTTGCTTCACTTGCCTCTAAATCAGACCTTGGAATTTACCTGTCAGCGGGTGTGGATATATTTGAAGATTATGAAAAGTACATTCTCGACCCCGGCTTTAATTATCTTGAACCTATAGAAAAGGATTTTAAAAAGATAGCTCAAAGTGAACTTTCAGGGCTCAAAAAAATAATGAACCTGGATTTTGACACAAATCTGTTTAGTGATCTCCTGGTAAAAATGGATATTGCAACTATGGCAAATTCCCAGGAAGGAAGAAGTGCTTTTCTATCAAAAGAGTTCTTAGAATATATTCCAACCCTGCCGGATAATTACAAAATAAAAGGAAAAACAACAAAACATTTACTGCGCCAACTGGCAAAAAAATATTTACCCCAGGAAATTATTCATCAACCAAAACGCGGTTTTGAAATTCCTCTGAAAAGCTGGATTAATAATGAATTGAAGGAACCTCTTTTTGATTATCTTGCTGCACCAAACACTTTTTATAAAAACTTTGTAAAAGAAGATTTTGTTACCAAACTTCTGGAGAATAAAATAACGATGTCGGGTGAGAAAAGAGCAAAAATTTTATGGACATTACTTTCATTGGAAATTTGGAATAAACAACAAATCCAATGAGTAACCGCAGTACAAAAAGAATTGCTGTAATAGAAAACAGTCTTTTTTCCACGTATACGATGCGGGACAGTCTCATGAAAAGATTAATGAAAGAAGGGTATGAGGTTTTCGTGCTGACGCACACCAACAGCTTTGCGGCTCAAGTAGAAAAAACCGGGATAAAAGTTATTAATATAGGCTCCGGAAATATTCATCCTGTTAAAGTTTCAAAATACATTTACAATCTATTTTTTTTCTTAAACCGAATTAAACCAGATGTGGTTTTGACCTATAGCATCAGGCCAGCCATTTGGGGAAATTTTATTGCACGGTATTTAAAAATACCAACTATTACCAATATCACGGGAGTAGGCCCGCTTTTTACGAGTAAGAATGTTGCCTATTTGGCTGCCCGTTCCATGTATCGCCTGGCTTTAAAAAATGCCTCCAAAGTTTTTTTCCAAAACTTTGACGATATGGAATTATTCATTCAACATAAATTCGTAACTCAGGATAAGGCAGTAAGAATACCCGGTTCAGGAGTTGACTATGAAAAATTCAGCCCCGTTCTGGTTAATAAAAAAAACGATTCCTTTTCATTTCTTTTTATCGGCAGGTTAATAAAAGATAAAGGTATTTTTGAATTTGTAGAAGCTGCCAGGATCATACATGAAAAGTATCCAACAGTTCAATTTAATGTTCTTGGTCCATTTTGGCATCAAAATTTAAAATCCAATACAGTTACTAAATCAGATCTTCAAAACTGGATAGATGAAGGAATCATTGACTATATGGGCGAAAAAAAAGATGTCCGTAAATTCATTGCAAAGGCAGACTGTATTGTTCTGCCATCCTACCGGGAAGGAACCTCAAACATTCTGCTGGAAGCTGCATCCATGGAAAAACCAGCCATAACCTGCAATACTACTGGTTGTAAGGAAATTGTAGAGGACGGGATCACGGGTTTTTTATGCAGCGTAAAAGATGGGCGGGATCTTGCAGATAAAATGGAAAAAATGTTGCTGCTATCTCCGGTCGAAAGAATAGGCATGGGTAAAAAAGCCCGGGAAAAAATTATCCGGGAATATGGTAAAGAAATTGTTTTAAACGCCTACCTGGATGCGATTGATCAATTAATACCTGGTAACCAATTTGTCTGAAGATTTGGTTGCATAACTCTTAAATATATTGGTTATAACAGGTTATACGTACATTAGCTTCCTAATTAAACCTTTCAATAAAAACGTCGTCCAAGGCAAAAGAATTTTTTGTCGCGATATTACTACTTATGAATAGTTCTCAAAATGATCAGGAACTTTTAGAAGATTTCAAAGATCCTGCAACCAAAGAGCAAGCATTTACCGCTATTATTAAAAAATATCAGGAACGATTGTATTGGCATATTAGGCGCATGGTTGTGGATCATGAAGATGCAAATGATGTTCTCCAAAATATGTTCATTAAGGTATGGAAGGGACTGGAAAATTTCCGGGAAGACAGTCAGCTTTACACCTGGCTCTACCGCATCGGTACGAATGAATCACTCACTTTTCTTTCAGCCCAAAAAAAACGCCATGCTACCTCATTAAGTGATGATGAAAATGGATTGAGCAATAAATTAAAAAGCGACGAAGGATTTGATGCAAATAAACTGGAATGGAAACTACAATTAGGCATCCAATCTTTACCCGAAAAACAACGGCTTGTTTTTACGCTCAGATATTATGATGAAATGCCTTACCAGGAAATGAGTAAAGTACTCGATACAAGCGAAGGTGCTTTAAAAGCAAGCTACCATCATGCAGCTAAAAAAATAGAAGAATTTATTTTAAATAATTAAACTTTTAACGCAAGAGTTAGTCTGAATAAAGGAATGGAAAAAAATAAAGAAATATTAAATGAATTAAAAGCGATCAGCCCTTTGCTGGTAGAAATTTCCAGGGAAAATATTCAATCCGTGCCTGCGGGCTATTTTGATATTCTGGAAAAAAGAATTTCTATCTATTCTTTATTGAATCAGGAAGAAACAAGGAATGCCTTTAAGAAAGAAGGTGCGGCCGGTATACCTGATGCTTATTTTGAGAATCTCCCTGATTCCATTTTATCTAAAGTAAAAGAAAGGGAGGAGAAAGAAGTTGAAGAGGAGTACCCTCTTTTGAATTCCCTGAAAAACATCCATGTATTTCAAGTACCTGAAGGATATTTTGACAATTTGAGTGACGATATTCGTTCCAATATTCAACCGAAAGAAAAGGCAAAAGTCATTTCTATCACAGGAAGAGTATGGTGGAAATATATGGCTGCGGCTTTAATTGCCGGAATTATGCTGGTGGGTGCTTTATTCTTTTTTAATTTAGGGAGCAATAGAGTTTCTCCCTATTTGGCTGCTGCCAAACAATACCAGACAAGTTCTCAAATAACAGAAGGAATCGCCTCCCTAAAGGCCGAGGATATTATCTCTTATTTGGAGTCACATGGGAATATTATAGATAATGATGTTATTCTGAATAACATTGATACTGATGGGTTACCTACAGAATTTGATTATTTGATCGATGATAATGCTCTTAATAATTACCTGGATAAAATAAATATTAATAACTAATAAAATCACCTTCGAAATGAAAAAATATTTACTTCTAATTTTTGCTCTTTGCTCATTCTTAATGGTAAACGCTCAGAAGAGAGGCGGCGGTGAGAGCGATAAAATACAGGCACTTAAAATAGCTTTTATTACCCAGAAATTAGACTTATCAGCTTCAGAAGCTCAAATATTTTGGCCGGTGTATAACCAATATGATGATGAAGTTAAAAATCTAAAAAGAACCAACAACGGGGATGTCATTGAAAGAGATGAAAAACTTTTAAACATCAGAAAAAAATACAAGGTTCAATTTGAAAAAATTTTAGGGGCTGACCGTGCGAATAAATTATACAATGTAGAAGGAGAATTTAGAAGTGTACTCATAAAACAATTAAAAAATAAAGGGAACAACCAATAGTCAATAAGCTTGATGCAAAAAAAAGTATTCAATTAATGAATGAATTACAAAATATAACCTTTTATATTTATAAACTTTGTACATTTACCAAATAGCTTCCAAAATAAGATGGGTGCTTAATGGTGAATTCAGGTTTTAAATACCCTCCATCGTTTGAGATTGGTAGAAAATCCAGTAAAGAAAAAAAATGATAATACCTCTTTATGGGATGCCATTACATGATATTAAAATAAAATAAGAGAGAAAAGTAAAACAAATTTTACTTTTGTACATAAATGTTTTTCATAGGTTAGCAACGGCCAGCTCTTTTTAGGGCAGGCCCTTTTTTGAAATTATAACCTTATATTTATTCGTTTCCTTTCTAATAATTAAAATGAAAACAGTGGGTTCTTGATATCATGATAAAAAAGGAAAGTCCATTTTTCATTTTCTCCTTCCTTCCACCATTGCTGCCGGAGATTCATTGATTTTTCTCCATCAAAATCATATTTCGCTTTAAAACGGTTTTTCATTTGCTGAAGTTGTGGTGATACATCTCCTCCATAGAATATGATTTCCTCTCCCTCTATTATTTTGAAAACCTGGTGGTAAGGACAATGAGCCCCGGTAACTTCATAATGTATGTAATCGTCTATAACTCCATCTCCTTCAATAAATTCCAGATTTCCACTTCTTTCCAGGAATTTGAAATTCTCCGGTTTATAAGAGGAGGAATCCTTTTCAAGTGCGTAATGCCATTCCTGCTTATTTATATAATATGTGGCATTTTCAAAAGCCGCTATCTTTTTATTTGGTAACGCTAATCCACCGGAATGGTCATTATGTAAATGCGAGACGAGCACTTTGGTTATATCCGACGGACTAATACCGTGTTTGGAAAGATTTTGATGAATTTGAAGTCTTCCCTCAGTATCTGTAAATCCTAATCCTGTGTCAAGCAACAAAATATCGCTGGAAGTAATGACTAAAAATGGCTGAATCTCAACTAATAAACTTCCCTTTGGCCTTTGTTGCAAATCATCTTCTTCCAAATTAAAAGGAACAAATCTTTTTGTTTTATCTATCGTAAATGCCCCTTCGGTTAGCGCTACTATTTGTGCCATTTATTTCTTTTTTAATTGGAATAATTCTATTACTATAATATTTTTCTCTGGATCCTGACTGATCACTTCATTTATATAAGCTGCTTTCATGATTTTCTCTTGCAAAGGAAACATTAGTCAACAGCACAATTTTTCCTGCATTTCCTTACCTTAATATCATATGGCGATCCGCATCCAGCCGAACCAAAATAAATATGAGGATGGTAAAAGTTAATAAAGAGGAGCCCCCATAACTTAATAGGGGTAAAGTAATTCCGATTACGGGAGCCAGCCCCACTGTCATGTAAACATTGATCGTAACGTGAAAAAATAAGATAGCAGCCAGAGAATAGGCATACACCCTACTAAATGTGCTTCGCTGTCGTTCTGCCAAAAATACAATGCGTAGCATAAACAACATATATAGCAGGATTACTAACATACTCCCCATAAATCCAAAGTTTTCTCCAACGGAGGTAAATATAAAATCCGTATGCTGCTCGGGAACAAAATCTCCCTGAGTTTGTGTGCCTTTTAAAAACCCTTTCCCCCAAAGTCCACCTGAACCAATCGCTATTTTGGATTGCTTTACGTTATAATTTTCTTTCGCTTTTTTCTTTGAATTTATCTTTTCCAATTCGCGCTTCTCTTCAGCCGATAAATGCGCTGTTTCCTTATCAGGTACAAAATCCACCCCAAAAGTGTTCATAATGCGTTCGACCTGGTACACCTTGAGCACACTATTAAAAATATAAGGCACTGCAAAACGTTGAATACCAACAGACAATACCCATAATGCTAAAATTACGACCAGTATCCCTTTATCTCTTTTAATTCCTTTTCTCATTCCGATGGCCACCAGAATAGCAATGACCGTTAGAA
The DNA here is from genome assembly GCA_038235345.1 of Chitinophagales bacterium. Classification (GTDB taxonomy): domain Bacteria; phylum Bacteroidota; class Bacteroidia; order Chitinophagales; family Chitinophagaceae; genus Ginsengibacter. The sequence goes on along the minus strand of JBBSUB010000013.1, from coordinate 31,434 downwards.
TAATAGCAAGCATATTTTTTTCAACCAGGATGGTGGCAATGACCAATATCCCAAAAGAAACGCCTACAATCAGATAAACAGGAGGCAAGCCTTCACGGTACATTGGAATCAAAAAGCAAAAGTACACGAGGGCTAATCCTGTTTCATTTTGTAATATTGAAAAGACAGCAGGTGTAAGTACTATAGCAGCAGCTATTAACTGGGAGCGGGGATTTCGAAAATTTGTTTCCGTTCGCGAAAGGTATTTTGCCAATGCCAGAGATGCGAATATTTTAAAGGTTTCTACGGGTTGAAGATTAAAGAAACCCAGAGGAATCCATGATTTGGAACCACCGATATTTTTACCCAGAACGAAAGTGGCCAGGATAAGTAAGATTCCAAAGGCATAACCAATATTAGCGGTAGCAGTAAAAAATTTACTATCAGTAAGAAGAATAAGAACGGCCGTGATACAACCCAATCCGATAAATAATAATTGACGGGAATAGTTCTTTTTTAACCCAATGATGTTTTCCAGTATATTATCATTCGGATTATACTCCACAGAAAAAATACAGAGAAAGCCGATACTGACGAAAATAAAATAAAACCAAATCGTTATCCAGTCTACTCCCTTTGATATAACCACCTGTTCGCGCATAGAATAATTTAATTGGATTTTGGTAAAGAATCTTTTTTAATGTTCCCTTTTGTTTTTTCAGGTGGCAAAGCGTCTGTCACATGCCTGGGTTTTAAGTTTTTACCATCATCCTTTGCGGGAGCACTGTTTGATGGTTTTTCTATTGTATTCGCACTTAGTTTCCGGAATGCTGCTGAAGTTGTATCTACTGCTTTTATCGCAGAATCCTTTGCTTTTTCAATCCGCACCTTTTCTCTTTCAATGCCTTTAGCAATGCGGGTTGAATCTTGTACACGGATGGCCTCCATAATTTTCTTGGGCATTAAATTCATTTTTGAAATCGTTTCCACCCTGGCCTTTCTTTCTTTTCCCACAATAGAATCCTTCAAATATTGCTCAATCATTAAACTGGCAATAGGAGCTGCGGAGGTAGAACCAAAACCAGCATTTTCACAAATAACAGCAATGGCTATTCTTGGATTATCCCTTGGAGCAAACGCCGCAAAAAATGCATGATCCCGTTGTTTCACACCTTTATAATAATTCTCTACTGTACCAGTTTTACCGCAAACCACTATTCCCGGCACCTTAGCTGAAGCACCTGTTCCGCGTTCCATTACACCTTGCATACCATCGTGTACTGCGGTAAATACAGTGTCAGGTATTTCCATTGGTTGATGGCGCATTTTAAAGGAATCCAATAAACCATAAATATCTCCTCCATCAATGGAATCAATCATGTGTGGAGTGATGTACCAGCCTTTATTGGCAATATATGCCATCACATTTGCCATCTGTAATGGCGTTGCATCCACTTCTCCCTGTCCAATACTTACTGACCTGAATGTACAAAAATTCCAGTGGCCTTCCCCATAGATATTATTATAAGTCGCAGGCGTTGGTATATTACCTCCTTTTTCAGAAGGCATATCAATTCCTAATTTATGACCTAAACCAAAGGCATACATATAATTATCCCACACTTTCAAAGCGCTATCTACAGATCCATATTTGGGATTATTGATCGTTCGTTGCATCACATTTGCAAAATAAGTATTGCATGACCAGGTGATCGCTTCTTTTAATTTAAAATATCCGGGATCAAGACAGCGCATGGGCCTTCCACATCCATAAAATGCACCGGTGCACAAGAAATGCGTAGAGGCTGTTACAACTCCTTCATGTAATCCTATAAGCGCCTGCAATGTTTTAAAGGTTGAGCCAGGTGGATAATAGGAATTTATAGACCGGTTAAGCATAGGCGACCTCGGATCCAGGGAAATTTCTGCAAAATGAGTCCTTCTTTCCGCACCGGACAAAAGACTTGGTTTATAGGTAGGACTACTCACCATGGAAAGCACGCCTCCGGTTTGAGGATCAATAGCTACCACTGCACCTACCTTATTTTGCATCAGGTATTCGCCTAATTTTTGAAGATCAATATCCAATGCCATGTGTAAATTACTGCCGGGAATTGCAGCAGTATCAAAGCGTCCATCTTCCAATCGATTAGTCAGACGGTTTTTGTTATCTCTTTTCCAATATTCAATTCCTCTTTGGCCCATCAAAACCTTCTCATAACTACGTTCCAGGCCTGTTCTTCCGGCATAATCCCCGGACATATACCCTTCACCTGCATTGGCTTCCAAAAAAGCGGGACTTACTTCAGAAAGATATCCAAGAATATTTCCGGCCGCGTCATAGGGGTAATCCCTTACAGGCCTTTCCTGTAAATAAAATGCAGGGACAAATTTAAACATGCTTTCATTGAGCCGGGCCACTTTATCCTGTGGAAGCGATGCTTCAAATACGGAAGGACGGATAGCGGAATTTTTAATGATTCCTGTTAATAATCTCTTTCTAAATTCTGCAGTATCTATATCTAAAATTCTGCAAATGGTAGAAGTGTCCAGGTTCGTTCCACGAATTTTTCCGGGAATAACCATTAAATCATAAATCACCGTATTTCGTAAAATAGCTTTTCCATTTCGATCAAATAATATTCCCCTGTCAGGGTAAACAACCTTTCGGAATTTACCCTGCTCATCAGCCATGATGGAATATTTATTATCCAAAACCTGCAGGCTGAATAATTTAAAAATAACGACCGCTCCCATCAGGAGAATCATTGCTATAATGATATTTTTTCTGGATTGATTAAACACAGATGATTCGAAATATTTAGTGAGGTATTAATAGGGGTTTCCGGTTGCAAATTTAACCACACTAAGTGGCATTTACCCTAAATTTTTGCTTCCGAACGAATAATAATTCCGTTAAAAGAATTAACACTAAACTTATTGCTGTGGAAAGTAAGGCTTTTGCGAGAAAATAAAAATATCCGCCTGTCTGAAGTGCCTGCAAAAAGAAAAGTACCGTATGATGAATAAAGACTAAAATCGTGACATAGGTAAAATAAGGTGTAAATCCCATACTCCTGATAGAAGGTTCGTTGTAATTGCTTTCCGCACTTTCCCTGGTCATTAACAGGTTGATCAGGAATGGACGCAGATAAGCGATCAATACACAGGGCACAGCATGTAAACCGTAGGTTTTTGTAAAACTATCCAGAACAAAACCTAATGCGAAGGCAAGAACCATTTGCATCCGGCGGCCCATTTTAAATGGAAGCCATAAAATAAATAACAAATATAAATAGGGCGTTACCAATTGGTGCAAAGGTGGAATTTGATTCAACACAAATACCTGCACGAAAATAAAGAGGACAAAACGGATTATATTTTTTACGAGCGTACTCATTTTTTTACTTTCTTTAAAAGATTCCCCGGCTCCTCTTTCTGCAAATTATCAATGATATACGCGTGTTGTACGGTTTCAAAATTTGCTCCGGGAGTAATTCGAACCGAATAAGTACTCATACTTTTGTCATTAATGATATCCTTTACATAACCAACTAACAGGCCTGCAGGAAACTTTTCACTAAATCCGCTCGTAACGACTGTATCCCCTGCTTTAATTTTTACCGTTTTAGAAATATCTTTCAGAAGCAATATATGCGGATCAATTCCATCCCAGATAACCGTTCCGGTTTCTCCGCTTCGTTTTAATCTTGCGCTGAGGTTGCTTTGCTCATGTAATAAACTCATCACCACGGAATAATTATCACTTACGTCGATAACGGTTCCCAAAACAGCATTGTTCATATTGATCACTCCATAATCAGGTTTTACCCCTTGATTTTTTCCACGATGTAATTGGATGTAATTATTTGGTTGATTGACAGAATTCATCACCACTTTTGCTTCCATATATTTATAGCGGCGTGAGATTTTTATAGAATCAACCAGCAAACTATCTATTGAAAATTTATTCACCGTATCGGGGATTGAATAATTTTCTCTCAGTCGATTATAGAGTTCCTCATTTGCAGCTATCAGCGAATCGTTCACTGTTTTTAAATGAAAATAGTATTCAATATTATTGTATTGCTTGTTTATTTTCCCGGTAATTTCATTCGCTGCAGAAGAATATACTGTATGATGATACCTATTGTAGGTAAATAACATGTACAAAGACACGCCCATTAAAAACAAGAAGAATATAAAATTAAAATAAATGCGTATGAAAAGGAAGATATTTCGCATATTATCTGATTCCTGCCCAGGAACGTTTATTAAAGATTAATAGAAATATACATTAGTATTGAAAGATCCTTTGCTGATCAAAAGTTTTCCTATCTGCGAACCAAGCTTGAATTTGGTTTACTACCTCATTACAAAAGGATATCTGTCGTAATGTTTCAATGCCAGACCTGTCCCTCTTACAACACTTTTTAGGGGATCGTCCGCTATGTGAACAGGTAATTTAATTTTTGCCGTAAGTCTTTTATCCAATCCTCTTAACAAAGCTCCACCACCGGTTAAATACAATCCACGGCGGTAAATATCTGATGCAAGTTCCGGAGGCGTTGTCTCCAATGCTTTTAGAATTCCTTCTTCAATTTTAAAGATCGACTTATCCAGGGCTTCAGCGATTTCCTGGTAGCTCACCATGATTTGTTTCGGAATACCTGTAACAAGATCACGGCCATTTACAGGCATATCATCCGGTGGATTGTCAATATCTTTCATGGCTGCGCCAATCTGAATCTTAATTTGTTCGGCAGTACGCTCACCGATCAACAAACTATGGTATCTGCGCAATGCTTCCATAATATCTGCTGTAAATTCATCTCCCGCTACGCGGATGGATTGATCGCATACAATACCTGCAAGAGCAATAACGGTAATTCCTGTGGTACCACCCCCAATATCAATAATCATATTTCCAACAGGTTCTTCCACATCTATACCGATACCTAATGCTGCTGCCATAGGCTCATGCAATAGGTAAACTTCTTTCGCTCCCGCCTGCTCAGCACTATCTCTTACAGCTCTTTTCTCTACTTCCGTAATACTGCTTGGTATACATATCATCATTCTCCAACTTGGAGGAAACAACGGTTTTTTGGGATAAATTTTCTTGATCATCTCCCGAATCATCAATTCGGCAGCGTTAAAATCTGCAATTACTCCATCCTTTAAAGGCCTTACTGTACGAATGCTTTCATGTGTTTTCTCATGCATCATCAACGCCTTTTTACCAACAGCCAAAATGTTCTTGGGATTATTCCGGTCTAACGCCACAATGGACGGCTCGTTTACCACCACTACATCATTATGAATAATTAAGGTATTTGCGGTCCCGAGGTCAATGGCGATTTCTTGTGTGAAAAAATTAAAAAGGCCCATATTCTATAAGGTATATTGAAAAATTATGAATGGTTGCAAAGTTGTGGAAATTAATTGGAATTACCTTAGGCAATTAGGCAATTCCTTTATTGAAATTTCAGGGATTAAATACGGCAGGTCGGAAATGGTCCTTTCTTAAAATTGTCTATCTAATATATTTCTACTGCATTTTATCAGCAAACCTCCTGTGGTTCATTTATTAGCAAGGAAATAAGATAACAGAAAGACTGAATCGTTCATTTGGGTGAGCTCGATTTGCATGTTCACCCATATGATTCCTTATTGATATTTGCTACTAATTTTAAATGTTAAAATGCATTGACAAACAAAATCCGAACTAACATATTTTTTTAATACCGGGCCAAAGAATCATTCTTTACCCTAAACGGATTTTCCCGAAAGATTATTATAATCATCCCGAAGGTGAATTTAAGCCGTTCAATGCTGCTTCCAGGTTACGTTCATTCATTCAAAAAATTCGTACCCGATATCTTTTCTATAATACATTCCGTCAAAATGAATATCATTCAATATTTCCTTAGAGAGCTCAATTGTTTCGCCTAATGTGTCAGCCATTGCAGAAACTGCCAGAACCCGGCCTCCGTTCGTTACAACATCTTTTCCGGAGAATTTTGTACCTGCATGAAAAACCTGAACGCCTCCTTCTTCATTAATATGTTTCCGCGCCTGGGGTTTAGAAAGATAATCTAACTCAATAATTTTTCCCTTTGTGTAAGCTCCGGGATAACCCCCACTCACCGCAACAATTGTTGCAGCATTCATTTTATAAAACTCTATTTCTTCTTTATGGAGTTTCTGTTTATCCATGGCGATAAATAATTGAACTAGATCATTTTTAAGGCGCAACAATACAACCTCCGTTTCAGGATCTCCCATCCTGCAATTGTATTCTATGAGCATCGGAGTTTCATTTACTTTAATAAGCCCAAAAAAGATAAACCCTTTGTAATCAATTTTGTCTTTTACCAATCCTGCCATTGTAGGTTTGATAACCAAATCCTCTACCTGTTTCATAAAATGTTCCGTGGCAAAAGGCACCGGACTTATAGCGCCCATTCCACCCGTATTTGGTCCGGCATCTCCTTCTCCGATTTTTTTATAGTCTTTAGCCTCCGGTAATAACACATAGTTTTTGCCATCAGATAAGATAAACGCACTCATTTCAATCCCATCTAAAAATTCCTCAATAACAACCTTGCTACCGGCAGCACCAAATTTTGCCTTATTCAGAATTTGACCAAACTCCTCCAAAGCTTCTTCATGGCTATTGCAAATAAGAACGCCTTTTCCGGCAGCCAGTCCATCCGCTTTAATTACAATAGGTAAAATATGATTTTGAATATAAATTAATCCCTCCTCGTAGGTTTCCGGAGTGAATTCCCGGTAACCGGCTGTGGGTATTCCGTGACGCTGCATAAATTCTTTAGAGAAAGCTTTGCTTCCTTCCAATTGTGCTCCTTGCCTGGAAGGTCCTGTAATAATGATATCCTTTAATATGGTATCCTTTTTAAAGAAATCAAAAATCCCATTCACAAGAGGGTCTTCAGGACCTACTACGACCATCTTTATTTCTGCCTCCATACAAAATGTTTTAATTCCCTCAAAGTCATTTACGCCTAAGTCCACATTTACACCCAAGCTTGCCGTACCCGCGTTTCCGGGAGCAATAAAAATCTCTGTACATAGAGTACTCTGCTTTATTTTCCAGCAAAATGCATGCTCTCTGCCGCCTGCTCCGAGTATAAGAATCTTCAAAATTTCATTTTTTTTATGGGTAAAAATATCCGGCAAGTTATACCAATTATATTTATCATTTAGTACTGACCTGTTTGGTATAATGCCGATATAATAGCCGTTTAGTTTAATTTCATTGAACTATTACGGATGTATAATCGGTGTTAGAAAATGACGATTACATTTTTAATAAAACATTCAAAATATCCGCATAAACTCCCGAATGAGGGAATCATTTGACTATTTCAAAAGATAGCTTCCTTTGTTTAAAGGTATTTCCGGAGACAAAAATGATCCGTTCTTCAACACATACTATTACATATACTATTACATAACAGATTAACACAGTATTTCTTGAAAAAAAGAGACCTTATAATATTTATCTGTATTTTACAATCCTTTATTTAACCAATTAAAATAAAACTGCAAATCAGTATGCAAAATACAAATGCCCACAGCGGCCATCCTCCTGGTCTGTTTATTCTCTTCTTTACAGAAATGTGGGAGAGGTTCAGTTATTACGGAATGCGTGCCTTATTGGTACTTTTTCTTGTATCGTCTATAATGGGTGATGCTAATGGCCATAATCCGGGATGGGGTTGGGAACGGTCAGAAGCTCTTCAGTTATATGCTGTTTATACCGGATTGGTTTATCTTACTCCTATCATTGGAGGATGGATTGCCGATAAATTTATTGGTTACCGCACGGCAGTTATTTTGGGCGCATTGATCATGACCCTGGGCCATGCAAGTATGGCAGCTGAAACTCATTTTTTCTTTTACCTGGGGCTTGGCTTACTCATAGTCGGTAATGGTCTTTTTAAGCCAAATATTTCTACCATTGTTGGACAATTGTACACAGATGAAAAAAAGAAAGATGCTGCGTATACAATCTTTTACATGGGTATTAATGCCGGTGCATTCCTGGGTATATTACTATGTGGATATATTGGAGAAAAAGTGGGCTGGAATTATGGATTCGGATTGGCTGGTATCTTTATGTTTTTGGGAATGATGCAGTTTGGCCTGGCGCAAAAAATATTCGGAACTATCGGACTTTCACCTAAAAAAGAAGCTGCCCTGGCAGCAATAGACCCACATGCTAATCCTGTAACGGAAGAGATCGTAGCGGAAAGCCATGAGTCTAAAAAAATTGTAAAGGACCGGATTTTTGTCATCGTTGTATTTTCCATTTTTACGATCTTTTTCTGGATGGCATTTGAGCAGGCAGGTGGATCCATGACTATTTTTGCAAAAGATTATACCAATAGAGTATTGGAAGGCAGCCATGCCACTCTCTTCAGATGGGTAAATAGTGCCATTGTATTAGCGGCTATGGTTATTCTAAGTATCGTTCTGGTAAACCTTTTCAGACAAACGTTCAAAAAATACGCTTTATCCAATTCCTTTTTAGCCACAGCCTTTATTATTATATGGGGATTGGTAATCTGGATGATCAATAAAGAATTTAATGAAGATATTACGGAGGTTCCTGCAAGCTGGTTCAGTATTTTGAATTCATTTTTCATTATTACTTTAGCGCCTCTCTTTTCGAAAATCTGGGAAAGTAAATTTAATCCTTCAGGGCCAATTAAATTTGGCCTGGGCTTGATCTTATTGGGATTAGGTTTTGCTATTCTTGCTTATGGTGGACTAACCATCGGGCAGGGTGCAAAAACAGCTTCGGTAGGAATGGTTTGGTTGATCCTTGCTTACCTGTTTCATACTATGGGAGAACTTTGTGTATCCCCGGTTGGACTTTCCTATATCAGTAAATTATCGCCTGTAAAAATTGTCGGGATGATGTTTGGGATTTGGTTTGTTGCTACATTTATCGCCAATACTTTGGCAGGATTAACGGGTAGCCTGATTGATAAGATAACCTCAGCCTATTCAATTTCGTTCTTCTTTATGATTTTCTCCGTAATACCAATCGTAGCAGGTTTAGTATTATTTTCTATGAATAAATCCCTTGTGAAGAAAATGCATGGTATCCATTAATATTTAATAATACATTTCCTAAAATAGGAATAGAATAAACGCATACTTTTTTATAAAAACGAACCTTTTCATGGGTTCGTTTTTTTTGTTTTATCTCTTTCATATTAGTCAAATTAAATTTTCGGAAAGCAAGACGCGTGTTCAAAATATTTGAACTTTTTGATCGTTGTCAATAATATGGTCCGATTCCGGCGAAAATTGAAACTATTTAACAACAAATGGACGCAATATTTATACTAATTAAACAATAAACAATACATTTGCGCAATGGAAAACGTAGAGAACATGGAGTATAATACTACTCGAAATCATTTAATCATCAGAGAATATGGCCGGCATATACAAAAAATGGCTGAATTTACTCTTACATTAGAAGATGAAGAAGACCGGAAAAGGAATGCTTATTCTATAATTGAGTTAATGGCACTTTTGAACCCGCATGTAAAATCAGTTGAAGATTACAAGCATAAATTGTGGGATCATTTACATATCATTACTGATTTCCAATTGGAGGTTGACAGCCCATATCCTAAGCCAACCAGGGAAAAAGTAAGTGCACGTCCTGAAAGAATGGCTTATCCAAAAAGATATCCTAAATACAATCATCTCGGAAAAAATATTGAAATTGTTATTGATAAAGCGCTGAATGAAGAGGATACAGAAAAACGCCAGGGTTTTGCAAATTCAATAGCTTATTATATGAAGCTTACATATAGTAACTGGCATAAAGAATTAGTTCATGATGATAATATTCAAACAGAATTGAATGCAATTACAGATGGTGAGTTAGAATTTACCACACGCCCTTTTATAAAGCACCGGGTAGATGGCAGCAGAGAGGAATTTGTAAGTAATATTGGAAAGCATCGTAAGAATTTTGGAGGAAGAAGTGGAGGAAGTGGACGAAGCAACCAGGGAGGCCGTAGTAGTGGAGGTGGAGATAGAAGTAGGGATGACAGAAGTAATAGAAAATTTGGCAAAAAAAGATATTAGAATAGTTTTCAACGAATGTAGAACCCTGGTTAAAGCCGGGGTTTATTTTTTAAACAATAACTAAATAAAATTCAGGATGGGTTCTTTTGTAGTAAAGGGAGGTAGAAAGTTAAATGGTGAGATTACCCCGCAAGGGGCAAAAAATGAAGCATTGCAAATCATTTCAGCGGTTCTGCTCACTAAAGAAGAAGTAACCATTTCTAATATACCCGACATTACCGATGTTAATCTTCAAATTGAATTATTACAAGATTTGGGCGTAAAAGTGAATAAAGTTAAACCCCATACGTACACTTTTCGGGCAGATGATATAAACCCTGACTATATTGCTTCGCCCAATTTTAAAACCAAAATGGGCATGCTGCGTGGAAGCGTGATGCTTGCCGGGCCTATGCTTGCCAGATTTAAAACAGCATTCGTTCCAAAACCTGGAGGTGATAAAATTGGCAGCCGAAGACTGGACACACATATAACTGGTTTCCAAAAACTGGGTGCCCATTTTGATTTTGATGAAGACAATTCATTTTTTAAACTGTATACTGATCAATTAAAAGGTACTGACCTGATATTAAATGAACCCAGCGTTACCGGTACAGCCAATTTAGTAATGGCCGCGGTTTTAGCTGATGGAATTACTACAATTTATAATGCCGCCTGCGAACCTTACATCCAGCAGCTTTGCAAAATGCTCAATAAAATGGGTGCTAAAATATCCGGCATTTCAAGTAATTTATTAACGATTGACGGTGTAAAAGAATTGGGGGGAACTACCCATGAAATTTTACCCGACATGATTGAAGTTGGCTCATTTATCGGTCTTGCGGCAATGACCCAAAGTAATATCACTATCAAAAATGCCGGCATAGAAAACCTGGGAGTGATTCCCGGAAGATTTTCACAATTAGGAATAAAAATGAATTTCATCGGAGATGATATTCATATACCGGAACAGGATGTATATGAAATTGATACCCACCTCGATAGCAGTATGCTCACCATTTCCGATCATCCATGGCCGGGCTTAACGCCCGATCTGCTGAGTATTATTTTAGTAGTAGCCACCCAGGCAAGAGGAAGTCTTTTGATCCATCAGAAAATGTTTGAAAGCAGGTTATTTTTTGTTGATAAAGTAATCGAAATGGGTGCAAGGATTGTTCTGTGTGACCCTCACAGAGCGGTTGTTGTCGGATTAGAAAGAAAACGTTCTTTACGGGGCATAACCATGACCAGCCCGGATATCAGAGCAGGTGTTTCTCTTTTAATAGCGGCCTTAAGTGCTGAAGGAACCAGTGTTATTCAAAATATTGAACAGATAGACAGGGGCTATCAATATATCGATGAGCGATTAAAAGCGTTAGGTGCAGAATTACAGAGAATGTAACCAAAAGGAATTTATTATAAATAATTTTATTACTAATGATGGAAAAAAAATACAATAAAATTATCCTGATTACAGCGCCGTCAGGCTCTGGAAAAACGTCGATCGTAAAATACCTGATGATCAAAATGCCGGAACTTGCTTTTTCCATTTCTGCTACGACACGGCCTATCCGAAAAAATGAAAAGGATGGAACTGATTATTATTTTCTTTCAGAAGAAGCGTTCAAACAGAAAATTCATGATAAGGAGTTTCTGGAGTGGGAGATGGTTTATGAAGGAAAATATTATGGTACATTAAAATCAGAAATGTCCCGTATTTGGAGCGAAAATAAAATACCTGTTTTGGACATCGATGTTCAGGGTGCAATACATGTGCAACAGCAATATCCCATAAATACCATAGCTTTATTTATACAGGCTCCCTCTTTTGAAGATTTAAAAATCAGGTTGCAAAAAAGAGGATCTGAAACCGAAGAGTCACTAAAAGCAAGATTGGACAAATCTTCCTATGAAATGACTTTTAAAAACCATTTTGAAAACATTGTTGTCAATAAAGATTTTGATGTAGCTTGTAAAGAGACAGAAAATATCATCATTACATTTTTAAAACAATAAAGAAATGGGTTCATTTTCATTTTTATAAATTTGTTATATGGACTGGACATCTATTATCATTATTACTTTGACCATTCTGCTGATTGGTTTTTTTTCTGGAATTGAAACGGCTTTTATTTCAGCCAGCAAACTGTCTATTGAGCTTAGAAGAAAACAAGGTTCATACAGTGGTAGAATCTGGTCGGCATTCATGGAGAAATCCGGCGGATTTATGGGAACTTTACTCCTTATTTTTAATACCCTGTTGGTAGTGTATGTACTATTATGGAACAGTTTAATAGTTAGTATCCGCAATTTTTGGGAAATAAAAGAAAATATTTACCTCGAATTGGGAGTAGCTACGATTGTTTCAACGATTGTGCTAATTCTGATACAATTTGTGTTCAAGGCAGTTTTTAAAGCTAAGAGCAACTCTATTATAGGATCCGGATTCATCGCATTTGTTGTCAGCACCTTTAATTCTATCTTTAGCTGGTTGAGTGTTTATTTTGTGAATGTTTCCGAATGGATCATCAAATATCTCTTCAATGTAAAAGTGCAGAATAGAGATGCACTCTTTAAAAAAGAAGATATAGAACATTACATTCAACAATTAAAAATGAGTGATGAGGAAGATTCCAATCAAATGAATAATGAAATTTTTGAAAATGTTCTTTCGCTTTCGGAGAAACGGATCCGGGAATCACTTATCCCGAGAAAGGAAATAGTCGCCCTTGAAATAAGGGCATCATTAGAAGAAATAACGTCTCTTTTTATCAAAACAAAACTGAGTAAACTGGTCGTATATGAAGATAATATAGATAATATACAGGGATATCTTCACCATCTGGATCTTCTGAAAAATCCTAAAACAGTACAGGAAATTTTATTACCCATTCCGGTTATTCCGGAAAGCATGAAATCAACAGATCTGATTAATAAATTTACCCAGGAGAGAAAAAGCATTGCCTGGGTGATTGATGAGTTTGGAGGCACAGCAGGAATTGTAACCATGGAAGACGTATTAGAAGAAATATTCGGCGATATAAATGATGAATACGATGTACGGGAAAAACTCATAGATAAACAAATTGCTTCGAATGAATATATTTTTAGCGGGCGGCTGGAGTTGGATTATTTGATTGAAAAATATAAACTCATATTCCGGAAAAACGAAGAGGCTGATACATTGTCCGGTTATATTATCAACCAGCATGAATCCATACCACGTCAAAAAGACCGTATCATCATAGACAATTATCAATTTGATATTTTAAATGTGAGCGATACCCGTATAGACACCGTGAAACTAAAAATACTCCGATAATCATTAGACGGTAATTATTCAAATCATTTAATCATTACTTTAATCATACTTTATATTATGCCCCAGCATATGAAAAATGGACGTACTAAGGATGACCCGGATTGGTTTTCTTCAGACATGATCTTTAATTCCGTTTATCCCCCACATATCCGGGAGGCAGCACAAAAACACTGGACTCCTCTTGAGGTAGCCAGGAAAGCAGCTGATTACTTAGCATCCAGCCCCGGAGGAAAAGTTTTGGATATAGGGAGTGGATCAGGAAAGTTTTGCCTTACAGCAGCGAATTTCCATCCCGATACGCAATTTTACGGTGTAGAGCAAAGGAAAGAACTGGTAGATCTTTGTGACCATTTAAAGGAGGATTTTAATTTATCAAATATCACCTTCATCAATAAAAATATCACGGATATTGATTTTGCAGATTACGATCATTTCTATTTTTATAATAGTTTTTATGAAAATATTGAAGGAACCCAAAAAATAGATTATACAGTTCCTTATTCTGAAAAATTATACGATTATTATAATTTGTATGTGTACAAACAATTAAAAAAAATGCGTTCTGGAACTAAAGTCGCCAGTTTCCACAGTTTTGGAAATGAGATGCCTCCGGGATATGAGATCGTGCATTCCAGTTTTGAAAACTATTTGCAATTCTGGGTTAAGCTATAAGGAAATTATCTCTATAAACTAAATATGGAAATAAGTCTCTTCTTATAAGCTATAAAATAAAGAAGGCCCCTGTAGAAACAGGGGCCGTTTACCAAAACTAACTGCTTATGAGAAATTTGAAATGTAATGTTTGTAATTACTTTATAATATTTCAAACCTCATGCCAAAACAAATGAGTATTGTTAAAGAAAACTTTAATCAACCATCTCCTTATATGTAATTAAATACACCCGTCCCGACTGACATTAATAATAATTGAAATTAAACCGGTCGTATTGAAAAGAAATTAAAAACCTCCCAAAATAGGGAGGTCATTTTAATGAATTTTAAAAAAAATAAATTTATTCTTTTTAGGAGAAATTTTTTCTTAAAAAAGTTTTATTCTGAATAGAATAATTAATTATGTGCTAGTTTCTCTGCGTTTTCTGCAAATTGAAGTGCATCTATAAATTCCTGGATTTCTCCGCCAAGTACACTATCTAAATTATATAAGGTAAGTCCTATCCGATGATCCGTAACCCTCCCCTGCGGGAAGTTGTATGTTCTGATCTTAGCAGAACGGTCTCCTGAACTTACAAGGCTTTTCCTGTGCCTGGAGATCTCTTCTTCCTGCTTGCGCACTTCATCTTCATAAAGCTTTGTACGCAGCATTCCCATAGCTTTTTCCCGGTTGCCCAGTTGACTTCTTTCAGTTTGACATACGATGACTATGCCCGTTGGAATATGTGTGAGCATCACTTTGGTTTCCACCTTATTTACATTTTGTCCACCTGCACCACCACTTCGGGAAGTTTCCATTTTTACATCACTTGGGTTTAATTCAACATCTACTTCCTGCGCTTCCGGCATCACTGCTACGGTGGCTGCACTGGTATGAACCCTGCCACTTCCTTCTGTATCAGGTACGCGTTGTACACGGTGAACGCCACTTTCAAATTTTAATGTGCCATATACATCATCACCCGTAACCTCTATTTGCACTTCTTTAAAGCCTCCCATAGTTCCTTCATTCTCACTGAGCAAGGCGGTTTTCCAACCCTTATTTTCGCAGTATTTCATGTACATACGCATCAAGTCACCGGCAAAAAGAGATGCTTCATCGCCCCCGGTACCTGCTCTTATTTCAAGAATACAATTCTTCTCATCCTGGGGATCTTTCGGAATAAGCATATTACGAATACCCTTCTCCATTTCTTCTTTTCTTTCCTGGAGTTGGGGTAATTCTTCCTTAGCCATTTCCCTCATTTCATCATCGTCACTATTTAAAACTTCTTTATTAAAGGCTATATCTCCCAATACTTTAATGTACTCATTACTAGCGATAACCACCTTTTCCAACGTTCTATATTCTTTACTCAGAGCTTTGTATTTATTGTTGTCATTCACTACTTCAGGATTAGATAGCGCCACACCCAACTCATCAAATCTTGCTTTTATTGCTTCCAGTTTATCCAGCATACAAACTTTATATTTAATATATTAATAATTGGGGGTAAGTGAGAAAAATTGTGGAAATTTTTACCCCATCTCCCAATCTGTTGCAAAAATAACCTAAATCAGTTTTATGAAAGGATAAAATTGAAAAGGATTTAAGCTTTCTTTTTCTTATTGTAGCACCTCCTGCAAAATATCCAGCGTTTTCATTTTACCAAAATCAGGGATATTCCAGGAATAAAAATTTTCCAATTCTTTTAAAAGAGCTAACCTGGAGGATCTGTTCATTTTAATATCATTCAACTCCGCCGGATGTATTACGCGGGATAATTCTGAAAGATAAAAACTCAATTCATTATTTACATGATCTTGCCCTACCATTATTTCATTGGTGAATTTCCCCTCCCGTATATCAAAAAGGTTATTACTTTCAGAAAAATTATTTTGTAATTGAAAACCAAAAAACTGAGAGAGTTGCAAGGCGAAATAAAGTGGAAAATTGGCCATGATATTATCAGGAGCTTTATCCAATTCGATAAAAGCATCTTCACAAAATGAAAAGAGATCCGGATTGGGCTCAGGTTGTTTTAAACATTTATATAAAAGTTCCACCATATAAAGAGCCACGGAATTTTTAGCCACATCACTTAAAATCGTATTATAGATCAAGCTCCATTTCACTTCCTTTATTCGCTGAAGATTCTTGAGTTCGTTATGGTATACCTGCATTTCCAATAAAGATGCAGCTTGATAATAATGAGCCTTCACTGTTTTTTTTTGGGTTCTTACACCATTTACCAAATACGATTGCACCCCAAATATTTCTGTAAAAACTGAAACGATAATGCTTGTTTCTCCATATTTAATGGTCCGAAGCACAATGCCATTGGTATTAAAAATCATAAAATCTCCTGTTGCCGATAAAGATAAAATAAAGAAAACTATCCGTTTAAAATTTAACGAAAATTGATTAATCGGGAATTGTAAACCAATTCCCGGAATTACTTATTTATGTATCGTATAACAATTTCACCAAATTTTTTAGATCAGGTATTGGCCACAAAAGAACGGCACTTTTCAGGCTGCCTTTTATTTAAATTATTTATTGTTCTGCTTAAATTATAATATTTAGATTTAAACAATTTTTTTTCTAACTATGTCGTTTATATTCAACTGATTACTAAATACCTATTTATTTAATTGAGTAACTCTGATTATATTCCTAAATCACTCAGCTTTTAAATAAAATAAATTAAAGGTATTTTTTGCATCCCAAAAAAATTAATAAACAATGAACAAAACGCTTTTCACTTTATTTCTATTAGTTTTTTCCGCTTTTTTTGTAAGCGCCCAATCCGAATATCATTCTTCTACTATTAAAAGAACAACAGGGAATAGTGGCACCGGAGCAAACATAGATGTTACTTACCATCGCTTTGAGTGGTATCTCAATCCTGACGGAGTAAAAAATATCCAGGGAAGTGTAACCACCTACTTCAAGACTACCCAGGATAATGTTCAGATTATTAATTTCGATTTCAACAAGACTTCCTTTAATAATACCAGCCTGATCGTAAAATATCACGGTAATGCCGTCACCCGTTCTTTCCCAACATCCGGGAATGTGAATATCTTAAACATAACTCTTCCGGCTGCATTACCAAATAACCGGTTTGATTCAGTAACGATATTCTATTCAGGTGCACCTCCTGCTGTTTCAGGACAAGCAGAAGGCTTTCAACAAAAAACTCTTACCGGTACTGGTACAAGTATGTATTATACGCTTTCCGAATCTTATGAGGACAAAGACTGGTGGCCATGTAAAGCAGATATGCAGGACAAAATAGATTCCACCGATTTTATCATTACAACTCCTTCTGCCTTCCGGGCAGCGGCAAATGGCGTATTGATTAAAGAAACTGCATCCGGAGTAAATAAAATTTACAATTTTAAGCACAGGTATCCGATTGCCTCCTATCTTGTCGCAGTAGCTGTAGCTAAATACAATGTTTTTAACCGCGGTACGGTTAATATTGGTGGGACAAATATGCCCGTTGACTATTATATTACAATAGGAAGAACTCCTACGGCAACACAATTAAAAACACTGGATTTTGTAAAACAGGAGTTAGTGGTTTTTAGTGAAAAATTTGGTGACTATCCATTCAAAAATGAAAAATACGGGATGTATGAATTTGGCTGGGGAGGCGGAATGGAGCATCAAACTTTTTCAGCAATGAGTTGGGGAGCTATGTCCAGTGCGGGCACCATTGCCCATGAATTAATGCATCAATGGTTTGGGGATAAAGTTACTTTTGCCACCTGGGAACATCTGTGGCTTGCAGAGGGCTTTGCAAAGTATGGAGAAGCTTTGGCTGGCGAACTGATCCCTACCTCAGGTATTAATCCGGTTTCCGTAAGGAATGCTGCTAAAACTTCGGCAAACGGTTCTTTAAGTAATTACGGATGTATTGTACCTAAAGCTACCATTGCCAATTCAAATACTCTGTGGAGTAGTAATTATGGATCTTCTGTATATGATCGTGGAGCCATGGTCGTGTCTATGCTGCGTATACTTGTGGGAGACGATATTTTCTTCCAGGCATGTAGAAATTATTTGAATGATCCTTTATTAGCTTATGGTTCTGCTGTGACAAATGATTTGCAACGCCATTTTGAAGCTTTGCTTGACGGATTTGATTTAACTCCTTTCTTTGATTCATTTGTAAGAGGAAATGGATATCCTTCTTATACCGGTGCGAATGCCATAAAATGGTGGGCTGCCGGAAGCGGTCACATTAATATAGGTGTGGGGAATCAAACGAAGAGTACCGGCTCCGACGTAACTTATTATTTTACTCCTATTCCTATCCGGGTACAAGGTGCAGGTGGTAAAGACACTGTTATTGTTGTTTACGATCGAAATGGAAAGGTTTCTAAAGCCGGTGAAGGAATAGGCCCGGGCTGGGGACCGGTAGCACAATTTTATATAGGATTCGAACCTGTTACAGTTAGTTTCGATCCGTTTTATATGAGCCTTGCCACCGGAACAGTAACGCAACAACAAATTCTTGCTTTAAACATTCTTGATTTTGAGGTTTCTAAAAATAAGGAGAATAATAAAGCAGTACTTTCTATAGAAGAGACAAATGATGTTCAAAGCATTCTTTTAGAAAAGAGCTTAGACGGAGTTCATTTTGAAAATGCCGGTATTATGAAAAAGTCTTCCCAAAATCAATACATTTTTGAAGATGTGAATGCTTTTTCAGTTATGTTTTATCGCGCAAAAATCACCGATGTATCCGGCAAAATCATCTATTCAAAAACAGTAAAAATCACCGGTCGTGAAACTGCCAACTTTAGTATTTTGAATAATCCCGTTTCAGGAAATATTAAAATCAACCCTTTGAGCCAGGTTGCTTCGGGTTCAACTATTAATATTCAAATATTTGATATCGCCGGAAAAAAGCATCTGGAAAAAAATCAAAAGGTGAATGGAGATTTGATAGAGATTAAAAACAAACTTCAAAGTGGTACCTATTTTCTAAAAATATCCGGTAACAGTCATGTGGAAGGCAGTTTAAAATTCGTTGTACGGTAATTCCTATTTAACCATAATCCCGAATGGAAGGGTGACCTGAATATGATTTCAATAAATCGATTCATTCATCACGCATGGGTTTAATTCGCTATTTGAATTGCTTTTTTTGCAATAAAATCTAATCCATTTCGTTATTTGGGTACAGAAAATCCCAACAATGAAAAGATTTATAATTTTGTTAGCCTGCTCCTTTTTGATGCTTGCTCAAAATACAATCGCACAAACAGCTACCAAAAGTTATCCTTTTGCAGTAGGGAGAACTGGTTGTAATACTGGTACCGCGCAAATACACTTTTATAACTATGATGGTGGCAGCAACACAATTACAAACGCCTCCGGCGGATTAGTTAATCCGTATGTTCCTCAATTGAGAATAGGAACAAGTGGTGGTGGATCGGGCAGTCAACGATTCACAAACAATTTATCAAGTGTATCTTTTAACCCTAAAGATCATATGATTTATTTTTTATGGACCGACTATCCGGGGTCTGTTCCAACAACATATATTTGGCGTTGGCCAGTAGGAACTTCTCCTACAGGCACAGCTCCACGATTAGATACATTATGCTCCGTTAAAGCAGATTTACTAGGGGTAGCTTTTGGTGATAATGGCGATGCGTATGTAATTGAGTTTAATAATCCTCCTGCAAATACTCCCCATAAAACTATGCTCCGATCAATTGATTTTGTTACCAGGAAAATGGGCGTTGCAGATAGTCTGGTGTTAACCGGTGGAGCAAAAATTTATAATGGCTCTACAGGTGATGTAGCTATTTCACCCTCCGGACAAATGTTTTTTGCCGTAAACAATAAGCTTTTTACGCCCAATTATAAGGCATATACCGGAACCGGTGCGAACATTACCTGTACTTATATAGATACGATCAAAAACGTAGGAGGTGGTGGATATGTGGGTCTTACCTACGCAGAGGGAGAAACAATTGGCGCTGTTTCAAGTACCGGTTGTAATTTCTATGAAACAGAAATGCTTACTGCTTTAACGACAAATATAACTAAGGATCCTTCGGTGTTTTCTGCCGTAGACCTTGCGACTGTCGTATCCGGAATCGGAGTTTCAAAAAATCTTTATTCCCTCACTCCATCCGGGACCCCCAATCAATACATTGTAGAATACGATATCTATGTTCAGAATTATGGAAACATGGATGTTACAAAAGTTCAAGTCACTGACAATTTGGGAGCAATTAATGGGAATGCAAATTTAACTGCTGTTTCTACAAGCTTCATTGGGTCACCACCTTCTACATTTGTTTTAAATTCAAGTTATAACGGAACCACAAATGTAAACCTGCTAAACACTAACGGGATCTTAAAAAATTATCCTGTGTCAGACAACCATTTTACGATTCGGGTTAAATGTACTCTCTCTGGTATTTTACCGGGTGTGGTATATAAAAATAGTGCTACCGCTACCGCTATAGATTTCAATACTAATGCTTTGACAGATGTTTCAACAAATGGTACCAATCCTGATCTGAACGGAAACGATAAACCAGATGATACCGGTGAGAATCAACCTACTCCCTTATTAATTTCGGTAACAGCGCAAACGCCACCCTGCGTTTCACTTACAAATGTATTGTATAGACAAACATTTGGTGCCGGAACAGGAATGGTTAACTCAATTCCTGCTGCAGATCCTGCAGGCGGTGGAGCTACCAGTTTAACAGGTTCAACAGCTTATGCAGGAAGAACAACCGGGCCTATACCGGTAGAAACCTTTACCCTTACTAATAATTCAAATAATGCCAATAACGCCCAGTTTATCAGTTTGACAGATCATACGGGAAATGCAAATGGCAGAATGATGATGGTAAATGCAGATGCATCGAACAGTATTATCTATGAAGGCTCTTTGGTGAAAACTCTTTGTGCCAATCAACAATATTCATTATCCTTTTTTGCAGCATTTCCGGGTAATGCAAATTACCAGACACTGTGTAATGGTTTCGGTGGATTTAAATATCCGAAAATAAAAATGCGCATTATTGATAATATCTCAGGCCTCATCATCACTGAAGTGTCTACAACAGATATTACAAATGCTACCTGGCAACAATATGGGTTAAAATTTGTAAGTCCGGCTTCTTATTCATCTATCCGCTTTCAATTAATTAACGATGCACCGGGTGGTTGTGGAAATGATTTGGTGATAGATGACATCGAATTCGGAAACTGTGATGCCTTACCTATTATAGGTATAACAGCAGCAGCTACTGGTTGTATAGGTTCTCCGGCCACATTTACCTCTTCTTTAAGTGACCCCGGAGCAGTATTAGGCACGAAAGAATACCAATGGCAAGAATCTACTTCCTTAACGGGTACTTATGCAAATATTTCAGGTGCTACGGCACAGAATTATACCATTCCGGCTGTTACTGCCATTCATATCGGAAAATTCTACAGAGTTATTGTAGCTGCCGCTGGAAATATGGCCTCTCCATCATGTAGATATATTTCACCTGGTACAGAACTCCTGGCTAAAGTACAATCGGTAAAAGCAACAAAAGCCCTTACGAGTCATGCTAAAGTTTGCCCGGGCAAACAAATTACACTCAGTGTGCAGGGAGGCACTTTAGGAACTAATGCACAATGGAGATGGTACAACACTTCCTGTGGCGGAACCCTGGTAGGAACCGGCGCAAGTATTACAGTAGCACCAACTGTAGCAACTACCTATTTTGTAAGAGCTGAGGGGGATTGTAATACCACAGTCTGTGAGCAGGTAACGGTTACCATTAGTTGCGATATAGATAAAGACAAAGATGGAATTCCTGATTTTGTGGAGAGTAATATGCCCGCAGCATTTGGAGATCATGATGGAGACGGGATCATTAATGCTTTTGATACGGACTATCCGGGTTTTGTGGATAATGACGGAGATTTTGTAAATGACCGGTTCCAGGCAGATGGAGATGTGGATGGAGATGGTATTCCTAATTATCGGGATCTTGATTTTACCGGCAGGTCAGATATTAATAATGATGGCGTAGATGATCGTTTTGATGCTGATTTAGATGGCATTCCAAATATGTTTGATCTGGACAGTGATAATGATGGTATCCCCGATGTGGTGGAAGCAGGTGGAGTGGATGTAAACGGGGATGGCAAATTGGATAATTTTATTGATACAGACAGCGACGGACTTTCCGACCAGGTAGATGGTTATTTATCCGGTGCTTTCAATTCCGGTTTAGGCTTAGGTTTGAAAGATACAGATGGCGACGCCGTTCCCAATATGTTTGATCTGGATAGTGATGCAGACGGCATTCCGGATGTACGGGAAGTCGGTGGTATAGATGTCAACAATAATGGACGGGTAGATAGTTTTATAGATCTGAATGGGGACGGTATGGCAGATCATTTGATGGGAGCCAATGCTTTATTAAGAACGGGCCCGGATACAAATGGAGACGGAAGGGCAAATTCATATCCTTATCACAACATAGATAAAGACAAGTTTCCGAATCCTTATGACATCGATTCAGATGGGGATGGAATGTTGGATTTAATAGAAGTAGGATTTACCGATACAAATTTTGATGGCAGGGCTGATGGGCCTTTAGTAAATGGCTGGACGACCACAATATCCTATTTACCTACTTTACTTTTACGTGATTATGATAAAGATGGCAAACCTGATTATCTGGATATAGATAGCGATAACGATGGAATAACCGACCATATAGAAGGTCCTTCCACATTTGATTACAGGATGCCACTTGGCATAGATACAGATGGAGATGGATTAGATGATGCGCATGATAGTAAATCTATTTTATGGGGAGGATCCGGAGTTTTCCCAATTGATACAGACGGTGATCTTATTCCCGATTATTTAGATAGTGATACAGATGATGATGGATCACTCGACATAATAGAAGGCCATGATTATAATTTTGATGGAATCGCTAATGAAAACACTACCCGAACCGGCATAGATACAGATGGGGATGGATTGGATGATCGCTTTGACCTGGATAATACTTCAGCGAAGGGAACATCTGGCAACCTCGGTAATTACGGTTCTAAAATTGGAGATCCCAGTCCCGGAACAAGAGCGGTAGTACAACAAACACCTCCGGGTGCTTCCAACAGGGACTGGCGGTATATTCCATTTGTACTGCCTGTTGAAATCATAAATTTCATCGGCGAGTATGTACAGAACAACCAGGTGAATCTGAAATGGAATGTAAACTTTTCCTCCCCCATAGCAAAGTTTGAAATATACAGGAGTACAGATCAAAGCACATTTGTAAAACAGCCGAACCTGCAGGTAGAAAATACGAATTCAAAAAGTCTGAATTTTTCAGTAAGTGATCCGTTGGCTCTGGTTTCTTCTAACAAAATATTATACAGACTGGAAGTAATTGGTAAAAAAGGAGAAAGGTTAATGAGCAATGTCATTACAGTAAATGTGGAAATACATACACCTACGATCACCATATTGCCCAATCCGGCAAAAGATAGAACGACACTTCGTGTACAGACTCCCAAAGATGAAAAAGCAACCATTAGATTTCAGGACATGACCGGCCGCACTTTAATGATATTTTCCAAGAAACTGGACGCGGGCACTAATCTAATCCCATTATCAGGATTGGCTGCCTATGGCACTGGAGTCTTCAATATCCAGGTATTCCTGAACAATCAATTATTTAATACCAAACTGGTTATCGGAAAATAACACACAAAGTATAAACATTTAAATGCTCCTTTTTCAAGGAGCATTTTTTATTTTCGGTATTTTAAAAAGGTCTATTTCAAATAATATCAATTGTTTAATTCCAAATGAAATATTCGATCGTCACTACTAAATCAGATTACCGATTATACTTCCGTAATAGTGCAATTTCATTGAACTAAAGGGATATTATTTCGACATTATACAAGGCAGACTTTTACTAAATGGTAAAAATAAATGGTATAATTTGCGCACTATGCACAATCTAAAAAAATCACTTGGCCAGCATTTTTTAAAGGATGAAAAAGTTATCCGGCAAATAATAGATGCCCTGATGGAGAGGCCATTCAAAAAACTATTAGAAGTAGGTCCGGGCGGAGGTGCACTTACCAAACATTTAGTAAAAATTAAAAATATCGATTTTAAGGCCGTGGAGCTGGATGATGAAAAAGTAGAATTTCTTTTGAAAACATTTCCTTCTTTAAAAGACAATCTGATCAATGAAAGTTTTTTAGAAATGGAAAGGCCTTTCGATGAAGCTTTTACCATTATTGGCAATTTTCCTTATAATATTTCTACTCAAATATTATTTAAGGTTCTGGATTGGAGAGAATATGTTCCCGTAGTGATCGGTATGTTTCAAAAGGAAGTAGCCCAAAGAGCCGCAGCGAAAGAAGGGGGAAAAGTGTATGGTGTGCTCAGTGTGCTGATTCAGTATTATTACAATGTAGAATATCTTTTTTCTGTCGGAAATGAATGTTTCACACCTCCTCCAAAAGTACAAAGTGGCGTGATCCGGTTAACTCTTAAAGAAGATTTATTCCCGGTCAAAAGCGATAAAGCCTTTAAACTTTTGGTAAAAACAGCCTTTAATCAGCGTCGAAAAACACTCCGAAACGGATTAAAAAGTATTATGACGAAAGAAACCCTGGAAGATAAATTATTTGATCGCCGCGCAGAGACACTAAGTGTAAAAGAATTTGCAGATCTGACGTTTCGAATGCAGTGATTAGGTACTATGTAATTGGTATCAGCTATTAGGTATCAGCTCACGGGCTGTAAGCAAATCAATTAAAAAAACCCGATGTTTCAAACCATTCATATAAAAAATATTTCTACGGCCGAAGCGCAGAATTTTTTGCAACATGCTATTGCCCCCAGACCCATTTGTTTTGCTTCTACCATAGATAAAGAAGGAAATGTAAACCTAAGCCCGTTTAGTTTTTTCAATTTATTTAGTTCTAATCCACCTATCGTTATTTTTTCACCTGCCCGCAGAGTCCGGGACAACACGACCAAGCATACTCTTGAGAATGTGAAAGAGATCCCGGAGGTTGTGATTAATATTGTGGATTATGATATGGTTCAACAGGTTAGTCTGAGCAGTTGTGAATTTCCGAAAGGAGCGGATGAATTTGAAAAAGCAGGATTCACGAAAGAGCCTTCTCAACTCATAAAACCATTTAGGGTAAAAGAAAGCCCGGTTCAGCTTGAGTGCAAAGTGCTTGAAATAAAACCTCTTGGAACAGAAGGCGGAGCCGGTAATTTAATCATTGCGGAAGTTTTGTTGATGCACATTGATAAGAAAATAATGGGAGAAAACGGAAAAATAGATCAGCAAAAACTGCATCATGTAGCGCGCCTTGGAAATAATTGGTATGCACGTATAACGCCTGAAAATCTTTTTGAAGTAGAGAAACCAAATACTCTTCTTGGAATTGGCATTGACGTTCTTCCTGAATCAATTAAAAATAGTAACATACTTACCGGCAATCATTTAGGACAACTGGGAAATGTGCACGAAACGCAACAAATCAATCCTTCTTTTGAAGATGAAAAATTAAAAAACATCTTTCAATATTTTTCTCTTAATCCCGAAGAGATGGAAAAAGAACTTCATCTCTATGCCGCAGAATTATTAAACCAGGGAAAAGTAGCTGAGGCATGGCAGGTTTTGTTAATGAATTAGGTATTGGGTGTCAGGTTTTAGGTATCAGGTATCAGGTATCAGGTATCAGGTGTCAGGTATTGGGTATCAGGTATTGGGTAGGGACAGATCGCGACCTGTCCAATGATGAATTAAAATTCGTGAAATTCGTGCCTAAAATTCGTGTTTAAAAAATTCTTCATTCGTGTTATAACCCAAACACCCCTCGTAAAATTACGACTTACACAGTAATTTCAGTCGTTTCATAATAGAGTAATATCGCTCTTTCAAACCAACACCTGCCACTATATCTTTGTACCAGAAGTTGATTGATGTTCAACAAACATTAATCAAATATCCAGATATCCATTGAAAAGAAACCTGTTCCATTAATCCCGGAAAAAACCAATAAATCCGATATCAGTCAACTTCTATTTTTTTTGAATTCAATGCCTTAGAAAAATATTAATCCCAATGAAAACCAAGGCTCTGAAAAGCCAATCCCTTTATCCCAGGGAAAAACCAAAAACCCACAAGTCAATTTTTTAAAAGCTTCCGTCTAATCCACGGAAGTTTTTTTTGTTGGGGTAGGTCGTGACCTGTTCTGAAACAGAAGAGGAATAAATCACTTTTAATTTCTTTTGAATTGACAGAAATGTTTCGTTCTTTGTAGATCCTAAAAAAACAAAGATTTAGTAACGGCATGGCTATACTTCGTAAGGGGCAAAACAGTGCGTGACTCTATATGGTCGGGGCACTTGCTTTGGCAGCCAGCCCCGACCTTTCGGGGACCTGAACGATTGCCAACTTACGTTTCAGACCGGAAAAGCGTTCCGACCCTTATTCAGAAAATTCATTTAATTTAACCCACGTGCAGTATAAATTAAAATTGTTTATCCTAGTCAGGATTTTAATATTGAGAGAACATAATAGAGCATAATTTTGTAACGGCAAGGCAACAGGCCGGCGCCAGGGAACATTGCCAAAATTCGTGAAATTCGTGCCTAAAATTCGTGGTTAAAATTAAACCTCATTCTTGTAATTCGTGCCTAAAATCCGTGTTTAAAATTTTCTAATCCTACCCCTTCAACATCCCCATTTTCTTAAAACGAAGACTTAGGAAAATTGCTGAAAAAGTAAGCCCGATAATAAAACCCATCCAGATTCCGGCTGCTCCCATTTTTAAGTGAAATGCCATGTACCAACCGGCCGGAATTCCAATAATCCAATAGGCAATAGCAATAAAAATAGTCGGTACTTTCACATCTTTAATCCCGCGCAGTAATCCGGCACTAATGGCTTGTGTACTATCGGAAATTTGAAAGATCGCTGCAAATAATAATAGGAATGACGCAAGCGATACCACCTTTATTTCATCATTAAATAAATAGGGAAGCTGATTCTTGAATACAATAAATATAATAGCACAGAGGGAACCATAAATCAACGCCATAATGATGGTGCTTTTTCCAATATCGCTTATTGCGCGACGGTCCTTACGCCCGAAAGCATTGCTTGTGCGTATAGAACCCGCCTGGGAAAGTCCCATCGATACCATAAAAGTAAGCGAAGCGATACTCAAAGCGATTTGATGCGCCGCTTGTTCTACAGCGCCGATTGTTCCGATCAAAATCCCGGATATTGCAAATGCTCCGGCTTCCATAGTAATTTGAAAACTACTTGGAATTCCTATATTCAATAATTCCTTTTGTGTTTCCCACTTCAGTTTCCACACTCTTTTACGTACGGCCACATATCGCCTGAAGGTTTCATGGTATAAAATAATAATCCCTAAAATTATAAAAATGACCGTGCGGGTGATCAATGTACCCCAGCCTGCGCCGACCAGTTCCATCCGGGGGAAACCCCAATTTCCAAAGATGAACAACCAATTTAAAAATATATTCAGCGGAATGGCGCCGATAGATAAGACCATAGCAGTTTTGGTAAATTCCAAACCATCCGTAAATTGTTTCAGCGCCAAAAACAGCAACATGGGAATCACAGACCAACCCACTATTTGCATATATGGTAATGCTAGTTGGGCTACTTCAGCGTCCTGGTCAAGGTGCAATAAAATATTTCTTCCAAACTCCAATCCCAAAGCAATTATAATAGCAGATAATGCACACAACCAAAAGCCATTATACAAATAATGACTCACCATTTTTTTATCATTTCTTCCATGTGCCATGGACACCATTTGCGAAACGGAAATGGTTATCCCGATTCCAAATACAAACGGAATATTCATAACGCTCATGACTAATGCTCCGGCAGCAAGATGTTTATAACTTACGGCACCTACCATAGCGGTATCGATAATACCGAGCGACATCTGAGCCATTTCACCTATAATAATAGGGAAAGCCAGGTTTAATGTTTTTCGTGCCTGTGGAAGAAGCATTTATATAATGTGCATTTTAAAAAAGGGAGCAAAGTTAAATTAATTCGATCAGCCATATTAAAAGGAAAAGCCAAATCAATGACCACTTATTTCAGCTCAATCCCTCATTTTAAAAGTATAAATTAAGAAAGCATTTTCCAGGTTTGATGAATAGAAATTATTATACCAATATTATTTTGGATATTTAAGTATATTTAAATTTCAAAAAAAACCCACGAAATGAAGTATTTAATCGTCCTGATTTCTCTCGTTATGCTTTCAATGATCCCTGGTCATTCTGATTTTATAAAGCTTTTTAATGGAAAAGATCTTTCTGGCTGGACTCCCCATGGTACAGAAAAATGGTATGTTGAAAAGGGCGAATTAGTTTGTGAAAGTGGTCCGGATAAGCAGTATGGGTATTTATCAACAAATAAACCCTACAAAAACTTTATCCTTAAACTTGAATTTAAATTAGAGGCAAATGGAAATAGTGGCGTTTTTATCCGGTCTTCCATTGAGGGTACAAAAATCAATGGATGGCAGGTAGAAGTTGCACCTCCAGGATTACACACAGGGGGCATTTATGAATCTTATGGAAGAGGGTGGTTGATTAAACCTAAAGAAAAAGATGAAAAAAATCTAAGGGCTAATGCATGGAATTCAATGCGCATTGAAGCAAAAGGAGATGAGGTTACCTCCTGGCTAAATGGGAAACAGATGGTACACATCGAAGATAAAAAAATTGGTGAAGGAAATGGATTTATAGCTCTTCAAATTCATGATGGTGGAGGTATAAAAGTGCGCTGGAGAAATATTCAGATTAAAGAATTAAAATAAAACTTTTATTTTTAAACCTCCTAAATTTATCATTTAATAACTGCTATGACTAAATTAACTGAATCATCGCGTAGAAAATTTATTAAAACATTTGCTACCTCCGCAGCTGCCATGGCAGTAGGAGCAAATGTACTGGCCGGCTCCCGGTCTGATACGGCGAGTTTTTTATTAAGTAGAAATCAAATTCCAGGTGTCAATGACAATATAAATATTGCGCTCATTGGTGCAGGCGGCATGGGCATGCAGGATACATTAACTGCTCTAAATGTCCCTAAAACCAAACTAGTGGCTATTTGTGATTTGTACGATGGACGACTGGAAGATGCAAAAAGAAAATGGGGTAAGGACATCTTTACTACCCGCAGTTACAAAGAAATATTAAACCGAAAAGATGTAGACGCTGTTATCATTGGAACGCCCGATCATTGGCATAAGCAAATATCTATTGATGCTATGAAAGCAGGCAAACATGTGTATTGTGAAAAACCGATGGTCCATAATATTTCAGAAGGGCCGGCGGTTATAAAAGCACAGGCGGATACCGGCAGAATATTCCAGGTGGGCAGCCAGGGCGTATCTTCTCTGGGAAATGAAAAAGCCAAACAATTATTGAAAGAAGGAGCTATCGGGGAATTGAATTATGCTGAAGGTTTTTGGGCAAGGCATTCTCCCATCGGCGCCTGGCAATATCCTATTCCGGCAGATGCTTCATCCAAAAATGTAGACTGGGAAACCTTCATCAGCAATACAACAAAACGGCCTTTCGATCCTATGCGTTTTTTCAGATGGAGGAATTATCTGGATTACGGGACAGGAATGGCGGGTGATCTTTTCGTTCATTTATTTTCAAGCTTGCATTTCATAACCGATTCTGTCGGGCCTAATAAAATATACTCTTCCGGCGGTTTAAGGTATTGGAAAGATGGCCGGGAAGTACCCGACGTATTATTAGGAACATTTGATTATCCTCAATCTCCTGTCCACCCTGCTTTTAATCTTTCTCTGCGATGCAATTTTGTAGATGGAACAAGTGGTACAACCTATTTAAAACTGGTAGGAAGTGAAGGCTCTATGGATGTAACCTGGGATAGTGTGACTTTAAAAAGAAATAAAACCACAGAATCGGATGATCCATTTTTCATAGAGCAAATGAGAAAAGCAGGAACGCCGGTTTCGGATCGCAAGCGGATTTTAGCTCCGGCGGAATATACTTTTGAAGCGGAGAAAGGCTATCTGGGCGGACCATACGACCATTTTGTAAACTTTTTCAATTCAATCAGAACAGGAGCAAAAGTAACCGAAGACGCTATCTTTGGATATAGAGCATCTGCCCCGGCACTTTTATGTAATGATAGTTATAACCAGGATAAAGCAATCTTGTGGAATCCGGAAAAAATGCAATTGATCACTTCGTAAATAAAAAATAATTCAAAAATTTTCGGTATAATGCCGATCATTCGGTTGATACCTTTATTCCTTTCTAATCAAAACCGGTAAAAAAAATAAATACATTTTATGAAACAGAAACTGATAAAAACTTTTGGAATTTTATTTTTGTTTGCTGGTTTTACAGCATGCAGATCGGGCAATTCAGAAAAAACCGCTGAAAATGACGCTTCCCAATCGATGGATAAACCAGAGAAGACCAAAGAAGGATATATTTCGCTTTTTAACGGGGAAAGTCTGGATGGCTGGCATGGCTTCAATAAAACAGGTGAAGTAGACAACTGGCAAATTGAAGATGGGGCAATGGTTTGCCTCGGAGCTGCACCGGATGCTTCCGGCGGAGATCTTGTTTCAGATAAAGAGTATGAAAATTTTGAACTTGTCTGGGAATGGAAAGTTACCAAAGAAGCCAATAGCGGTGTAATGTATCATGTTGTAGAATCAACAAAATACCACGCACCTTACGAAACAGGTCCTGAATATCAAATGATCGACGATATTAATTTCCCGGGCAAATTGGAGGAGTCTCAAAAAACCGGTTCAGATTATGGGATGTATGCTGCCGGAGATAAGAAAAAATTAATGCCCGTGGGTGAATGGAATTCAAGTAAAATTATTTTTGATAAAGGCCAGGTGGAATATTGGTTAAATGGCGAAAAGGTCGTTGAATTTCAAGCCTGGGATAAAGACTGGACCAAAAGAAAAGCTGAAGGAAAGTGGAAAGATTATCCGGATTATGGCATGGCTAAAAAAGGAAAGATCGCCTTACAGGATCATGGTAATAAAGTTTACTTTAAGGATATTTTTATTAAGGAGTTGTGAGGTGTCAGGTGTCAGGTTTTAGGTGTCAGGTGTCAGGTATTATCTAACAACTCAAATCTAAGTCTTATTTGGCAAGATATTTTTTATGATCTGTTGAAGCACTCTGTAGGCAAGTGTTTCCAATGAAAAATAAAAAATTCAACTTTTAACTTTTACTGTTTTGTTCTGGCTTGTCCAGGTT
>JBBSUB010000012.1:0-39044 GCA_038235345.1 Chitinophagales bacterium | reverse complement strand
GCTGCAACAAGCAATTATTCTAATTTTATTTTACATTATAATTTTCCTCCTTTCTCTACCGGCGAAGTGAAAATGATGCGTGGTGTGGGTAGAAGGGAAGTAGGACACGGTAATCTTGCAATGCGTTCTTTGAAAAAAGTAATGCCTTCTGAAGATAATCCTTACACAGTAAGAATTGTAAGTGATATTTTAGAAAGTAACGGTTCCTCTTCTATGGCAACAGTTTGTGCCGGTTCACTTGCCTTGATGGATGCAGGACTTCCATTCAAGAAGCACGTAAGTGGTATTGCAATGGGATTGGTTTCTAAAGGAGAACAATTTGCGATCCTTTCAGATATCCTGGGCGATGAAGATCATTTAGGTGATATGGACTTTAAAGTTACTGGTACAAGAGATGGTATTTGTGGCGTACAAATGGACATCAAAGTAGATGGCCTGAGTATGGAAGTGATGCGTAAAGCACTTGAGCAAGCTAAAAAAGGCAGAGAACATATTTTGGACGCCATGTATGCATGTATTCCTGAGCACAGGGATGATGTTAAACCACAGGCTCCAAGAATGCAGAAGATCATCATTGATTCTGAATTCATTGGTGCAGTGATCGGGCCAGGTGGCAAGATCATACAGGAAATTCAAAAAACAACCGGAGCGACTATTAATATTACTGAAGTTGGGAAAACAGGTGAGGTAAGCATCTTCTCCGCGAATAAAGAAAGTCTTGATCAGGCGGTAGCCTGGGTAAACAGCATCGTAATGCAGCCGGAAATTGGTGATGTGTACGAAGGAACTGTAAAAGGGATTAAAGAATTTGGAGCTTTTGTTGAATTTTTACCGGGTAAGCAAGGATTACTGCATATTTCAGAAATCATGTGGAAACGCCTTGACAACATGGATAATGTATTTGAAGAAGGAGATAAAGTAAAAGTGAAATTAATAGGAGTTGATCCTAAATCAGGTAAATTTAAATTAAGCAGGAAAGCATTGTTACCAAAACCTGATAATGCAGGTGGCGATGGTGATCAACAGAGAGGCGGTGGCGATCAACACAGAGGTGGTGGTGATCAACACAGAGGTGGTGGAGGCCATCACAGAAGAGATTAATTATCCTTTTTTTTTAAAGATTTAATAAAATTAAAAAGCTTGTGTAAAAACAGGCTTTTTTCTTTTTGTTATTCAGGAAGACGCGATAAATAAAAATAATGTTAAAACAAAACCTGGCTCACTATATTTTACCACCAAGATGTATAGAGCACGAAGAAAAGAAAAGAAAAGGAAAGAAAAGTTTAAACACAAAATTTAGGCACCAATTACACGAATTCTTCAAGCTCCGGACTTTGAATATCGAACTCAAACTTGTAATGAACTACTATATAACTTCAAAGTTATTATTTCCAAAACACAAGCCGTGACTTGCCGGGATGCTTCTGTATTACCTCTTAAGAACGTTGCGACCGCCCCGATCCGTGTCTCACGAATCGTATTTCGGATTGTTTAAAGGGTTCCAATTTTTAACCAAGATTAACAGAAATTCGTGAGACACGAATTTAGGCGGAGTGGGGGAGCCCCTATTCGTGTCTCACGAATCGTATTTCGGATTGTTTAAATGGTTCCCAATTTTTAACCAAGATTGGCAGAAATTCGTGAGACACGAATTAAGGCGGAGTCGGGGATCACAGAAATTCGTGAGACGCGAATTTAGGCGGAGTGGGGGATCACATGAAATTAGGCGGGTTCCAAAAAAGTACACCCTATTTTTCCTTTTTGATCTTCCAGGCTTTGTGGTTAATTCATAAAAACCAGGTCACAACTTGTCGGGATACTTCAAAGTTATTATCAGAGAAACAATACAATCGTTCCCGGGGAACTTAATGGTAAAAAGTTTTCTTTTTGATCAACGAAATAAAACCAGTGTTACAGAAGACCGAGGGATATAACTTTACAAAACTTAAAGTACTTTAAAAGATGAAAAAATATATCAAAATTTACATACAAACATCTTCTCCGGAGCAGGAGGATATCCTTGTGGCTTCTTTGAGTGAGATTCAATTTTATGCTTTTGAGCAGAAAGGGAATCAATTATTTGCCTATATCAATGAAGCCGATTATAATGACAACAAGTTCCATGAAATCGTGGACAAATCCTTGGTTGTTTCCAGAGAAATCATTGAAGATACCAACTGGAATGCTCAGTGGGAAAGTGATTTTAAGCCCGTAAGGATTGAAGATTTCGCGATCATTCGTGCTGCTTTTCATGAACCACCTAAAGGAGTTAAGTTTGATCTGCTAATCACCCCAAAAATGAGTTTTGGAACAGGTCATCATGCTACTACCTGGTTAATGGTCGCCCAAATGGAACATATTTCTTTCCAGGATAAAAAAGTACTGGATTTTGGTACAGGAACAGGTGTATTAGCCATTCTTGCAGAAAAACTTGGAGCAGCGGAAGTGCTTGCCATAGACCTGGATGAATGGAGCATTAATAATACGATCGAAAATATTCATCATAACAATTGCACAAAAATTAAGGTAGAACAGCGGAATAACCTGGAAGGATTAAAGCAGCAGGATATTATTTTGGCTAATATTAATTTGAATATACTGGACATTTCTTCCGTCTCCATTTCAGCAATTCAAACTGCCGGATCGCTCTTGCTTACCTCCGGATTCTTACAAAAAGATGTAGCAGCAATGGAAAATATTTTTACCGGAAAAAATTACCAAAAGATTTCTCAAATGGAAAAAGATAATTGGGTGACAATTTTATTTGAAAAGATGTAAGTATATAAAAGTTTTATGAAAATTAAAGAGGTTCAACATTAATTTTACGTTACATTTGTCTACACGATTGCCTGATACCAGATATGAAAGAAATTATTTTAATTATTATTGCTTACCTTATTGGATCAATCCCTACTGCGTTAATAATCAGCAAACATTTTTTCAATATTGACATCCGCGAATATGGAAGCGGAAATATGGGTGCTACAAATACTTTTCGGATTTTAGGGTCTAAATTTGGAACTATTGTCATGATCGGTGATATGCTTAAAGGCGTTTTTGCCGTAGCTCTTTATTCTTTTCTTCCATACTACCTTACTAACGAGCTCGACAGAACGAATTTCATGCTGGGCCTGGGCATCGCCGCTGTAGTTGGACACATTTACCCAATTTGGGCACAATTCAAAGGAGGGAAAGGCGTTGCAACACTTTTCGGGATGGTTTTAGCTATTCAACCAATTGTAGCGATGAATTGTGTAGCCGTTTTCCTGGCCGTTTTATTTTTAACCAGGTATGTTTCTTTAAGTTCTATTATCGCCGGCGTAGCCTTACCCATTTGTGTACTCTGGATCTATAATGAGAAGGAAGTTTTCTACCGTGTATTTGCTGTTGCAGTAGCTGCTTTGGTCGTATTGACGCATCAAAAAAATATAAGTAGATTATTAAAAGGCAACGAAAGCCGTGTACCTATTTTAAAGCATCGTGACCGCAAAAAATCGCGTCGAAAAGAAATGTAAAAATTTCTGGCCTTTAATATTCTTCTGCAACCTTTTCCCATTCATCTCGTTCTTAACCTGGTAAACCAATTTTAAAAGTGGTACATCAATTGTTTAAGAAAAATAAAAATAAAAATATGAAAAATAAACTGACGATATTTTTAGCACTTTCTGTGCTCATTATTGCCTGCACAACAAATGCCATTACAGGACGTAGCCAGTTATCTCTTGTTTCTGAAGAATCTTTGCAACAGGAAGCAATAGGTCAATACCGAAGTTTTCTTTCTGAAAACAAAGTAGTGAGCAGCAGCAATAACAGAGATGCTGAAATGGTTAAAAGAGTAGGTACCAGAATCGCTTCCGCTATAACAAGATATTATAAAGAAAAAGGTTTTTCCAATGAATTGGCCGGATATAACTGGGAATTTAACCTGGTGGATAATAAAGAAGTAAATGCCTGGTGTATGCCAGGAGGAAAAGTAGTTGTATATACGGGTTTGTTGAATGTAACAAAGAATGAAGCAGCTCTTGCAATCGTTTTAGGGCATGAAATAACTCATGCTGTTGCACACCACGGGCAGGAAAGAATTAGTCAGGCTTTATTGGCCCAGGGGGTAGGTGTAGTAGGAGATGTTTTTACATCAGGAAATCAAAATGCCAATCAAATTTTTAATGCAGTATTTGCACCTGGAGCGCAGATAGGTGTGCTACTTCCAAATTCCCGGAAACAGGAACTAGAAGCCGATCATTATGGCTTAATATTCGCTGCCATGGCAGGGTATAATCCAAGAGAAGCGGTTCCTTTCTGGAAAAGAATGGCCGCTATGAAAAATGGCCAGGCAGAACAACCTGAAATATTAAGCAGTCACCCAATGGATGAAAAGAGAATTAATGAACTGAATAAACATATGGCTGAAGCTTTAAAATATTACACCCCGGTAAAGTAAGTTACTAAGGAGATTTCAGAATATTATAATAAAAACAGGGCAATGATTAGTTGCCCTGTTTTTTTGTGTTTGTTTTGACTGTTTAACGGGTGTATATTTCCCAAGGCCTGAAAAACTTGTTGAACCGGTATTATTTCCCTCATTTATTTAATTGTTTATTAAAAATAGGAAACCTTTTTCTGTCCACTCTAAAAGATGAACAAATTCAAAGATAAGTTTGAGATGCTCCATTATTTTCTAAATAATAAATTAAGGAAATAATTGAAACTTAATTAGATAAAATGACCATGCAATTTGACCAGGTGGTATATCGTTTTATCACTCTTGCAATTAGCTCAAAGTCACTGATATCAGGTATTAAGAATATTAACAGCTAATAATGGCTGCATATGCTTATCTTTGCAGCGTCTGCGACTATTTATACCTAATTTATACTGTTTTTTTAAAAGAAAATTAAAATAACATCAGGTGTCTCAGACCATTTTTTAATCTTTAAAATATTGCTTCACTTATGTCTCAAACATTGTTTGAAAAATTGCAATTAGGGGATGAAAAAAATTTGCTAATTCAAGGACTCCCATCTACGATTGAAAAGCAGTTTGCTAAACTTTCTTTTTCAAAAAACGTAACCCAACTATTAAGAATCCGAAAGATTGATTTTGCACTTATTTTCGCATTAAATTCAAATCAACTCAGGAACATTTTTTCAGAAGTTTGTCCTGCTTTACATGATGATTCTGTTTTATGGATCGCATTTCCTCGCCAGACTTCAAAAATTGCCAGTGATCTTAACCGGCCCGGCTCATGGTCCCATATGGAAGAGCAAGGTTTTGAAACCGGCGATAAAGTTGTTCTGGACTATGTTTGGAGTGCTCAAAGATTTTACAAATCGGAATTGTGCGAAGAAGTTTCTGAACCAGTATCTAAATCCGTTAAAATCAAATCAATTAGCGGAAAATTAGCTGAGATCTAACTTTTATTCGTAACCCAGTTTCTTAAAATATTAAATGAACACTTTCTAATAGGGATAGTTATTTTAAAATAACTGTCCCTATTTCATTTGTAAGCTCTATTTCCATTTTTTTCAAATGGGCATGCGTTTGAACTAATAGAAGCTGATCTGCAATTTCCTTCGAATTCTGCAACTCACTTTCATTTTCATCAATTAATTTTTTAATCCTTTTTAATTGAAGATATGTCAGGCTTGATTTTATGTCTTTTAGGTAATTATCTTCTCTTGAAGGTACAGGCATCTCATAACGTTCCTTCCAGCCGGCACTGACTTCATAAGGAAACTCTATTAAAGAAATGACTGCATTGCTCATTTCTAAATTTTCACTGTATAAAAATGTTTTAGATGTTGGTTCCAGGCCTTCTTCATACCATTTCTTATACGTTTCAATAATCCCTACTAATAATTCCGAATGAATGGATTCTTCATCCAGCCAATCATACAATAAATAATCTGCCACGGTTTTTCCTTCCTCCCATTCCATTAATCCAAATTCTAACAGGCAACGGGTGATCGCTCGTTCATGATGCAAATTATCGGACAGAAGTCCCAATGCATCAGACTCTTCCCCGGACAGGGGTTGTTCTTCGCCTTCAGGGGTACTCGTGCTGCTTTCGGGAGAGAATTGTTTCTTTTCATCTTTGCCTAACCGATCACGTGTAAACTTATTGACCAGGTTATGCAAACCGCCTTCATCTATCCTTAGTATTTCAGATGCCCTGCGGATATAATCCTGCTGTTTTGTAAAATCTTCCGCTTTATTAATTTTAGAGATCGATTCCGCCAATCTGCTAACGACCTGAGCCCGCTTATTTGTATCATCCCCGGCATCTTTAAGAGCAAAATCCAATTGGAATAAAATGAAATCCTTTTTATTTTTTTGAATAAACTCATTGAATGTTGCTGCACCATTTTTTTGAATATAACTATCCGGATCTTCCTTGTTTGGCAATAAAACAAGTTGCACGTTCAAGCCTTCTTCCAATGCCAGGTCTAATCCGCGCAAGGCGGCTTTGATACCGGCGTCATCTCCGTCATATAAAATAGTCAGATTGGGAGTATATTTCTTTATTAGGCGTAACTGGTCGGGTGTAAGAGATGTACCGCCACTTGCTACCACATTTTCAACGCCCGCCTGGTGCAGGGAAACCACATCTGTATAGCCTTCTACAAGCAAGCATTCTTCAGCTTTATCAATTGCCTGTCGCGCAAACCAAAGTCCGTAAAGTATTTTACTTTTTACATAGATCTCATTTTCCGGAGTATTTATGTATTTGGGTGCTTTATCATTTTTCCGGATCAGCCTGGCACCAAATCCCATCACTTTTCCCGACTGGTTGTGGATCGGAAAAATAATTCTGCTCCGATAATTATCCTGTAATCCCGCATCCCTGTTCACGACAAGTCCTGACTTTATAAGAAGGTCCTTATTATATTGCATAGACAGGGCCGCATTAGCAAACGTATCCCGCGCTTCAGGATTATATCCTATTTCAAATTTCTTAATTATATCCTCCCTGAATCCACGCTCTTTTAAATAGCTCAGTCCTATATTAATTCCCTCTTCTTTTTTCAATAAATAATCTGAAAAAAATGCCTGGGCAAATTTATTAATGATGAAAAGGCTCTCAGAAACCTGTTGCTGTACTTTAAATTCGGGGGAAGTTTCTTTTTCTTCAATTTCGATATTATACCTGTCGGCCAGCCACCTCAAAGCCTCCACATAAGAGTACTTTTCGTGCTCCATGACAAATGTAATGGCATTACCACTTTTTCCACATCCAAAACATTTATAAATTTCTTTGGAAGGAGAAACGGTAAAAGAGGGGGATTTCTCATTATGAAAAGGGCATAATCCTAAATAATTGGCTCCTCTTCTTTTAAGCTTTACAAATGAATCTATGATATCTATGATATCAATTTTGCCAATTATTTCCTGTATAGTTTCCTGGGGAATCATGGTATTATTTAGCCTGGGTTCGAAGTGATAGAAGGTAACAGAAAAAGGGTAAAATAAATACCCAAAATTTTAAGTCAGTAAACAATAAAACGTATTACAAACCAACCTTTAAGAATAAAATAGAGAGGGCTATCATGATCAAAGTCGTAACCACCATGATGGTCATAAACTTTTTAAGTGAAAAACTGTTCATTGTAATTGGATTTAATGAAACACGAAGTAAAATAATAAAAAGCAGATAATAAAATATACCGCAAAATCACATTAAGTTATAATTGTAACAAGGATGATCTTAATTGCTAATTTCTAAGTAAATCAGCGTCAAATACCTCGCCAAAATGGACCAGTAATTTCTCTTTTAACTCTATTATATCAACCGTATATCCTAATTCTTTTTTCAAGGATGTTACCTGCTTATTGACAATGCCGCAGGGTATAATATTATTGAAATAACTGAGATCTGTGTTAACGTTTAGCGCAAAGCCATGCATCGTTACCCAACGGCTACAACGAATTCCCAAAGCGCAAATTTTTCGCTCTCTACCCTGTATTCCGGGATCAAGCCATACACCGGTTTCACCTTTGCTTCTGTCACCGATAATTCCATATTCGGCAATCGTGCGGATGATAACCTCTTCCAGGTTACGTAAATATTTCCCGAGATCAGTACTAAACTTTTCAAGATCCAGAATAGGGTAGCCCACTACTTGCTCTAAGCCATGAAAGGTAATGTCGCCGCCGCGATTGGTTCTAAAAAACTCAATGTCTTTCTTCTCCAATTCAGACATGCTTAATAAAACATTTTCTATGTGTCCGCTTTTTCCCAAAGTATATACCGGCGGATGTTCACAGAATAAAAGATAATGTGTGGTGGTAAGTTGTTTTTTAACTTTTTCCTCAATTAAGTGATTATTTTTAAGTTGCCCATTATTTAATGAATTAGATTCTATTTTATTTTGCTCCTGACCTTGAACAGTTTCCTCATTTCCATGGCCCAAATTTCTCAAGAAAGATTTGATTTTTAAATTATAATTTACTTTCTCATCCTGGTAATCCCAGGCAGCTTTGTACCGGATAATTCCAAGATCTTGAAAAATGATTTTCTGTTTTTCCAACTGAATAATTTTATTTTGCAAAGATAATTATACTTGAATGGTTATATTGCCCTTTTTTAAAGAATCCATAGAAAGTACGGCGCAAATATTAAATTAGACATTCGTATAAACAAACAACAGAACAGGCATTAAAATGCTCCCAATAAAAAGAATATGATAGAAGAAGAGGAATTAAATGAAGAAGCCGAAGAACTTTTTGAGCAATTGACTATTGTTTGTACAAAAGGACAGGAGCCCATCCGGATAGATAAGTTCTTAATGAACAGGATTGAAGGAGCAACCCGGAATAAAATCCAGCAGGCTATTGAGGTAGAAAGGGTATTAGTGAATGATAATCCGATTAAATCTAATTACAAGATCCGTCCTGAAGATAAAATCGTTATTTATCAGACACATCTGCCTCAGAGCGGTGAGATTGTCCCGGAGGATATTCCTTTTACAATAGTTTACGAGGATGAGGATATCATGGTAGTAAATAAGGAACCCGGAATGGTGGTTCATCCCGGGAGTGGAAATCCGGGAGGCACTTTAGTGAATGCAGTGGCATTTTATCTCAAGAAGCAAAATCCATCCATTAATGAAGAGGATTTAAACAGGTTTGGCTTAGTTCACCGGATAGATAAAAATACTTCCGGGTTGTTGGTAATGGCAAAAACCGCGGTGGCCATGACGAATCTCGCCCGGCAGTTTTTTGATCATACTGTGCACAGAAGGTATGTGGCATTGGTTTGGGGTGACTTTGAAGAAGATGAAGGAACGGTTGTAGCTCATATAGGCAGGCATGAACGGCAAAGAAAACTTTTTGCAGCATATCCTGAAGGAGAGCATGGTAAAGACGCAATCACACATTACAAAGTGCTTGAAAGGTTCAATTATGTAACCTTGATAGAATGTAGACTGGAAACGGGCCGTACACACCAGATCAGAGTCCATATGAAACATATCGGACATCCGCTTTTTAATGATATTACTTATGGCGGGGATCGGATTGTGAAAGGAACGGTATTCACGAAATACAAACAGTTCGTAGATAATTGCTTTGAAATGTGCCCAAGGCAGGCTTTACATGCGCAACAACTTGGATTTATTCATCCGGTAACCAAAGAGAATATGCTTTTTGAAAGCCCTCTTCCGGAAGATATCAGCAGTGTCGTGGAGAAATGGCGGAAGTATAGTTCGTCCAGGAGTCTTTAGTATTAGCTGATATCTTTTAGCATTTAGTATTTTGCTGAAGGCTAATAGCGTATAGATGTTGAAATAAACCTGATGCATAGTTTACACCATGCGCTGTCGCACATAGTTACTAATCCATGCTCTGTCGCATATGGTTACTAATATTAAACCCTTTCAGGGTTGCTTGTAGGGGACTTAGTAATTTTTGGGGATGCTTGCTTTTTGATCGCTCGCAGTTTGCGGCTCAAAGCTCACGGCTAAAAGCTACTTCATCTCATATCCATTCACATCCAAAGCGGGCATTGATTTTCCATCTTTTGGAATGTAAAATTTATGTTTTTCAATAATGACCTTGTTCTCGTGTAATTCAAAATAGAATAAGCCGGAATGTACAAAATTCACCTTATCCAGGATAAGAAATGGCTTTGAAATTTTATTTACCTCAAATAGAAACGATCCATCCGCATCAAAAAACCTAATAGAATACTTTCTCTTTTCAGCATCGTGTAAAGAGATGATCACATTGTTGTCTTTGCCTGTATACACATGTCTGGAAGGAACAAACCACGACTTTCCTCTTTGCTCTTCGGTTACAGGGATTTCAATAGGTATATTTAAATTAGTGGTATCCTCTGAAGGCTGGAAAGATTGCGTAAAAATGTAAGAACCGCCATTAAAAGAAATAAATAACCGGTAGTATTGATTGGATGGTAGAAATTCTTTTGTATCGACAAAGCCGTTGGTACGGGCATCTACATTTATGACACTTCCAATCGTTGAAAATCCTTTCAGGCTATCCGCTGATCGTTGAATATTGATATTGGTGGTATTTGAAAAAGGATTCACCCATGATACAAGGGCTTTTCTTCCCAATTTTGTAACCGTGATTTTGGGTAAAGTATCCTGGGCAAAACCGATCCCGGAGATACCTATCAAGAATGCTATGGCCAATAATATTTTACGCATGGAAGAAAGCAAAGCAATTGATTTTTTGGTAAAGAGCAAATATAAGAATTGTTAAACAAGCCCGAAGCCATTCATTTCAGGTGGAAGAATCGTTTCAAATCATCCTTTAATACTCTTCAGTCTTTTTAATTGGTTATTCATTTCCTTTTCTACCAATTCAGCTTTTTTCTTTTTACCTGAAGAGATATATTGCACTATCAGTTTTTTGGAAGCATGCAAATTATATGAATTTGCTTCAAGTGATTTTTGATAGTTTTTCAGAGCATCGATATTTTGCTTTTCCGCTTCCAATAATCTTCCCTTAGAAAAATAATATTCACTCAAATAAAATGCACTTCCTACAGACGGAGCCTTATCCAAAATATTTTCGGCCGTTTCTAAATTTCCAATATCTATCAGCAGGCGGGTATATCTTAATCTATCTCTTTCCGCAAATTTGATTTTGCCGGACACAAACTGGTCTACATAATAATTTGCACTATCCTTATTATTTAAGGCGAGATAATTTTCTGCAATTCTTAATGTATAATCCGGACGCGCACTACCCGAGGCTGTGAGTATAGCCTGCGCTTCTTCAAGGGTTTGAATCGCTTTCTGATATTTTTGATTGGCTGAAAGTGCATCTGCATAATAATTCCTGTATTCAAAATTCTGCGGTTTTTGTTCCACCAGTTTCTGTAACGTTCCATCTGCATCAGCCAGTCCTGCATCTGTTCTTAAAACAGCTTCAAAGGCAACAGCATCGTCAATCCTGTCCCGTAAATAAGTTGAAATGGCTGACCCGTTTTTTTGGTATTCCCGTGCAGTTTGCATGGATTCAAATACCAAACCATTTGCTTTATATAATTCTCGCAATCGCTGATTGATGCCTGCTGATTCCTGGTAATCTTTCTCCAGTTTACCTGCTTTTTTCAAATAATCAGCCTGAATATTGACAGCACTTTTTTGATCCGTAAGTCCTTTTTCAAATTTGGCAGCCTCCAATCGTGAATAAGCTACATACAAAGGCGCATATTCAGAATTAATTTGACGTGCTTTCCCGAGCCATTCTAAAGCCTTATCAAAATGATTATCGTCTACATTCATTTGTGCACAGGCGAGTATGGCCGGAAGATATTTTGAATCATATTGTAAGGCAGTGTCTAATAGATTATATGCTTTTTCTTTATTTTGAAACTTCGCACGGGAACTAAGATTTAAATAAACCTGCGCCCAATTACTGGCCATAACTTTTTTATTCCCGGCCAGGTAAGCTTTTTCATTTGTAATTAGTTCATCCAGGAATTTATACATTTCCGGATCTTTTGTCTTTAGATCGGAAGTAGTATTCATAGATTTAAAATCCAGAGGATGAACCTTAACTG
The DNA here is from genome assembly GCA_038235345.1 of Chitinophagales bacterium. GTDB lineage: Bacteria > Bacteroidota > Bacteroidia > Chitinophagales > Chitinophagaceae > Ginsengibacter. The sequence continues at coordinate 27,013 of JBBSUB010000012.1, read as the reverse complement.
GTTCAAAATAGGCAGGATAGGTTTGCGCAAAATATTCAGATTCATTATTTTGAGAATAATAATCCAGGGTTCTTTTTTCCTTCATTGCATTATAATAAAGTGCACGTATCTTTCTATTTTGCTCATCGGTCAATACTTTTCCATGAAAAAGATGAACATATTCATGAAGAATGACGTTTCTCTCTAAAAATGCTCCCCTTTCCACATATTCAATGGCTGCAGCACCACTTCCCACACCACGGATATCCATCCATTGCCTGTTATCGAATGTGGTTCCAAATTTAAAATAGCTGGATTTCATCGCAATGGATAAATCAATATGCAGGGGGGGAATTGCGAAACTGTTATTTTGTTTCGATAGAAAAGGGAAATAAACCACGGCCGTAAAAAGCTGGTTCCAGGCCATCGCTTTTACCTGGTCTCCGGGATAATAAGTTACATCCGGAAATACTTTTTCAAAATTTTCCATATCACTGATACGGGTATTATTCAAAGCATTATTAATGGAATCATACATTGTGAGATAGGGAATTCTCTGCGATTTAATGGCCGCGGAAAGTCCGTTATGTGCCGGACCATAATGTTTTTTTCTTGCTAATACCGTCCTGAAAATAGATACAGCAGAATCCAATCGTGTTTTTCTATCCATATCAAAAGCAATATAATAAATAGAGCCTCTGTGCATCAGCGGTAAAACAGATTGCGGATATTTCCTTTCCACTTCTCTTGTTATGTTTATAGCTTTATCAATTTGATTTAACTTTACAGCGTCGTCCGCCTTAACCAATTCCTGTCTTACTTCATCATCTTCTTTTTGTGCATAATCAGCATAAGTCAAATTGGTATGTCCATTTCCCCAATGCCAATGAGTTTGATAATGAAGCGGATTGATGGCAAGGGCAAGTTCCCATTGGGCAGCCATTTTATTTAATTGAGTGGCATCTATTCTGCGCCAGATTGCATATCCATAATTAAAACGTGCATCCGCATTGAACGGATCTATAGAAAGTGATTTTTTTAAAGGGGCTTCTGCTTTTTCTGGTTGCTGATCCCAAAAATATACATCCGCTTTTAATAACCAGGCATGCGCATTTTGATCGTTCTTTTTAATAATCTTATCGGCAATTGCCAGGGCGGTTTTATATTGCTTTTGAAGCAAGAGAATCCTTCCCAAAAGGATACTTATTTCTTCGGAATTATTCCCGGACAAATAATCGGTGCAAATTCTTTTTGCATTATCTAATCTCCACGCCTGAATTTCCAGGAATATGTTTAATGCAACTGCTTTCTCTAATCCGGGTTCTTTCTTTAGAATATCATTCACAAAATTCTCCGCTCCTTTAAAATCATTCGTCAAAATAAGGTAGCGGGCATTTAATAATTTAGCCGCTGTGGAAGAAGGTTCTTTTATTTTCTTAATTGATTTTTCTGCCTCTTCAAATAAACCAAGGTCAAGCATTCTCTCAATAACTACCTCCGGTTGAATAGCAGAATTTTTAAATTGATTCCGAAGTGTTTCCTGTTCAAACTCTAATTGTTTAGCTGCTGCAATTGTATTGTCCGGGTCTATTCGTTGGCTGAAGACATTTGCCTGTAATAAAATAAGCAATCCAAAAAGACACAATAAATTTTTAAGTAGATAATTTGTTTTTATTAGTTGCCTCATGTAGACTTTTTATTTTTTGAATATTGTAATCAATAATAGCCAAAAACAGACAATTTATTACGTAAAATATTATAAAAGAAAAAAATCGATGTTTTAGAGGTGAGTTAACTGGTTTCTGCAGCATGAAAATACAAAATACTGTTTATTTAATTTTTCCGGTGTAGCAGGACATACAGATGTGTTACATTTGATTTATTTCAGAAAAGGGAGAACTTTCCCATAATAAATTTGATATGGCTTTAGATCAGATCGTTGAGTTTAAGTCCACACCTCTTATCAGGCAGCGCCTATTGGAATATGGAATCCCTAAAACATTTCAGGAAGGAGATGTCATTTTACAGGATAATGCTTATATAAAAGCAATTCCTATCGTTACTTCCGGAAGCATAAAAGTGATGCGAATGGATGAGGAGGGGAGGGAGATTTTACTGTATTATATCCAGGCAGGGGAGAGTTGTATAATGTCTTTTCTTGGTGGCATGCACCAGGATACGAGCAAAGTAAAAGCGATTGCCGAAGAAGAAACGGATATTCTTTTTATTCCGATTGAAAAGGTTGGTTCATTAATAAAAGAATACCCGGAATGGCTGGATTATATTTTCCGTTTGTACCATAAGCGTTTTGAAGAATTGTTGGAAGTAGTTAATGCTGTCGCCTTTAAAAAAATGGATGAAAGAATCCAGGATCTTATTGAGAAAAAATGTGCTCTTGCAGGAGTATCCACAATTACAGTTACACATGAACAACTTGCAAATGAATTAGGAACCGCCAGGGTAGTGGTTTCCAGACTTCTGAAACAAATGGAGGAAAATGGATTAGTGCGTTTGGGAAGAAACAAAATTACTTTACTATAATCAGTTATCCATCCGGATAATTTTTCATTTGTTATTTTCAGGGATTTGATACATTTTGGTCATGATATCAAATAATTCCGGATGATTTTCTTTAAAGCGGTGGGGACTGTTAAAAAAATATTCGGAAACCACAGAAAAAAATTCAGCCCGGTTGGTGGCGGCATAACTACTTATATCTGATTCTCCGTTGAGTATTTTTTGTGTATTTAGATCGATTAATTCCAGCCATTGCTTATTGTATTTCTTCTGCAATAAAGTTTCAGGTAAGCCGTCAACCTCACCATCTTCTTTGTCCATTAAATGCACAAATTCATGGATACCTGTATTATTAGGCTGCTCTTTATTAGTAAATCCATGGTGTAACGCGGCTTTTGAAAGAATCATGGATCCCTGCATTGGTCCCGTACCTACCATGCCTAATGTATTTCTTTCATAACCACCGGCTAGAAATTCTTCCTTATTAAACGTACCGGGATACAATAAGACAGATTTGAGATTAAAATATTTGTATGCCGGAAAATAAAAGATAGGAATTACGGCACTGGAAGCCACTAAAAGCCGGTCAATTTCTTCCACTTCTGTGCCGACACCTTCAATATGCACATAGCCTAGAAATACTTTTATTTTCTCTTCGAAAAGATTTTTCTCTCCTTTATTGAGTTTTGAATAAAAGGAAACGTGCTCCTCCAGCAATTGGTGATAATTAGATGGTAAATCAATTTTTTTTGCGGGCTTTCTATAAAAAATGGCAAATAGAACGATCCCAGCGAGTAGAATTAAAATGAATACCGGTGTCATGGATAACAAATTTAGCTGATTCTCTGTACATGAAGCTGCAGAAAGATTTTAATGGGCCTATTTTTACAAAAGTGAAGAAAATTAATAAACTATAATAGATACAATTAATTTGTCGAATGAGGTGGTGTTATTGATCTCCTGTTGCCCAAAGTGGGAATAATTTTTAACCCTTATTCGAAATAAATTTTAATAGAAATTAAATAAGACCAGAGGAGGCTTTACGAACTTTTATTTGTAATAACTAAAGATTACACATTAGTAGTTATCCCTCGTTTTAGAAAGGTAAATGTAAAATTGTAAATTGCGTGATGCTATAATTGCAGACCAATATTTCAGGAAATTTGCGGAGAATTATATTGACACTGTCCTATAAAATTCATTATAATATATTTAAATAAATTTAGGCACGATGTGAATCAATCTGATAATTTATTTTTTTGACCAATTCATTTGAATCAAATGGTTTGGCTACAAAATCATCCGCTTTACAGAATTTCATTATATCATGGAAATTAGTATGAGCAGAAAACATGATGATTGGAATATTTTTAGTTGCCGGATTTGCCTTTAGGGTATTACAAACTTCAATACCATCAATTCCGGATAAAAACACGTCTAAAAGTATAAGTTGGGGGTGGTACTCCTCCGTTTTATCCATCACTTCTTCTCCTTTTAAAGTCGTCATCACCTCAAAGCCATATCTTTTTAGTATAGTTTCTACTACCCAAAGTATATCACTATTATCGTCTACAATTAATACTCTTTTCATTTTTTTGTACATTAAATATGAATTCATGATTTCTTAACAATAACTACACCAGATATTAAGAAATCACATTTCTTTATAAGGAATGTGAATAACTGTTAAATCTTTATGGTAAAAGGGGTTAGATATAAATATTCAATATTATATATTTGATTTACTTTATTAAGTGATTTATTTTTCTATTAGGGGAAGTTCGAAATAGAAAGTACTTCCTGTTCTATACTCACTTTCCAGCCACATTCTGCCCTGATGCCGTTTGATAAATTCATTCGAGATATACAAACCAACACCCAGGCCGGGGAATGTGTTTAAATTATCCTCTGAGACACGGAAGAATCGATCGAAAATATGAGGAATATCATCTTCTTTTATCCCAAACCCAAAGTCTCTAATTGAAAAAATGATCTTATTTTCTGACTTTTCCAGGCGGATAATAATTTCCTTTGAATCCGGTGCATATTTAATTGCATTTCCAATAAGGTTGTGTATGACCTGTCTTAATCGATCAGAGTTTCCAAGAACAGACCCATTGACATTTTTTTGAAAAATTATTTTATGTTCCGTATTCGATAATTTGACTTCCTGGATCACATCAAGCACCAATGCATTTAATTTAAAAGGTTCTTTTGAATATTCCAATTCACCATATTGCAAACGTGATGTATCCAACAAGTCATTAATTAAAGTGACTAATTTATTTATTTGCTGATCCATTTTCTCCAACATAGCCTTCGATTTTGCATCACCAAATTCATTGCCATCCATTAATAATAACTGGGTGTATGCTTTTAAGGATGTTACAGGGGTTTTCAATTCATGACTGGTCATACTAAAAAACTCATCCCGGTTTTTAACTAGTTGAAGAGTTTCTTTCTGTATCAGATCTTTTTGTGAATTGAACTCTTTCAGATCATCACGCATTTTCTCCAAAGAATGTCCAAGAAGATCATTCTTACTGCGTGGATTTACCTGCACATCAAAATTTCCTTTTCCAATTTCGTTCGCCGCGTTTGCCAGTACAAGATTGTTTTTTTCTATCTGCAAAATAGACCGCGCCAGATTTCCCATTAATCCCGAAGGATTTGAATTGATAATAATACCCGTATTTCCTTTGGAAATTTTGTAGGCTGCGTATTCAAGTTCTTTTAACGTTTTTAAAATCCCGGCAGCAAAATAAACAATAACTATAATGACTAAAATGATTGAAACAACCAGGAAAAACATACTTCTTTTCTGATCTGCCTTTTCTTTATTGTACAAGGACACCAATCGTCGTTCTGACTTTTTATATAAGCCCACTTGAACTGCTCTAAGATTTCCTAATGCAGTGGAGGTGAGTTCCCACCACTGGTCTGCCGTATAAGTAGAATCATCCGAAAAAGAATCGGAAAACATGTTATCCAGACTTTTAATCATACGGACATATTCAGGAAGCGCAGCTATTGAATCGTATTTCTGAATCGTTTCGGGAGTTGAGTTTAGACCAAGTTCCAGCTCATACGTCTTAAACAATCTGTAATAAGCCGATGCACCACCAACGAATTTTTTTGAAATAAATCCCTGGCTGTATAATAAAGTATAAACCTCTGTCCGGACAGTACTCATTAAACCAAGCATTTTTGTCATAACATTTTGGGACATAAGATCCTGAAAATTTTGCTTTAGAAACAGGTATCCCAATGGAATAGATTCATCCATCATGTTAATCCGGGTAATTACCGTGGTATAATAATTTATTGCAATTCTGACGGAATAATTTGAATCATTTATGACACCGGCGCGAACAGAATCTAACTGATCCAATAATGTATAATCCGTAAAATTTTTGAGTTTGGGATTCGTCGATTTAAGAATTCCAATTAAGGAATCTGTCACTTTTTTCTGGTTGTTTAACTTTTCAAGTCTTTCTTTTTTTTGCAGATAATTAAAACTATATCTGCGTTCATAGGCCAGAGCTATAATTAATTCCTGAAGCTTAGCCGATTCACGAATCCGGTCTATAGCCGTTTCGATCAGTTGAATTCTTTCCGATTTTTGATTATAAATTAAAACAGAAAAATAGATCGACAAAGAAATAGGTATCAAGCAAATTAAGATCAACTTGATCGATAAGGGAAGTCTGGATATTATTTTAAGCATTGCTTGTAACCGGTTCGTATAATAATTTAAATTATATTATTAATAATTTAAAAATCAAGTGAGCGTGTGCTAAGGTAATGGATGCCATTCGGAAATCCATAATAAATTATGCCTTCTATACAATCTTAATCAACCTGGTGGGTTTCTTTCAGAATTTCTAAAGAAAAGATTTCCGGAAAAATCCTTCAATAATTTTTCATTTTGATCATGTAAATCAATTTAAAATTATGAGTACAGGCGACAAGAGTCTAAAGATGTCCTTCATAAGTCAACGTAAAGTTATAGAATTACTTTTCTTATAATTTATATTATGTTAAATAGGCTTTTTTAAAACTACTCTACTTTCCTCTTATAATATCATTTCAAAAACACCTATTCCAATAAGTTTTTAAATTTAAATGAGAATTTCCTTTGTTGTAATTGAAAAGAATTCTTTGATTGCTCTCCAACAGATTTAAGGAAATGAAAATTTAATCGTGTATATAAAAAAAACTTCCGGTATTTCTACCGGAAGTCAATCAATTAAATTTCCAATTTATGCAATTAATCCTTTTTAAATTTACTATCCGCTGCATCATATGCATCCTGGTAAACTTTCAGGTTCACTTTATCGCTTAAACTCTGATAAATATTTTGCATTAGATTAGCAATGGATTTGTAACGGGATTTGTCCGATGACTTACCGGACTCTTCCAATCTTTTCAACGCCAGTTCAGCAAATGGAATTGACGCGTTAAAGCTCTTCTTAGCTTCTTCATTCAAATCCGCTTTCTTCTTAACATCCTCAGGTTTTGTTCCCTTGATTTTAATAGCTTCATCGCGTAATTCGATTCCTTTGTTATAATAATATTGAGAATATAACCAGTTTGTATTAATGTCTTTGGAATCTATTCTATATGCTTCTTCCAGTTGGCTTTTTAATTTGGCCAGGTTTTGCTCTTTGTTTTCAATCTTTACACCGTCATCACTGTTGTATAAGTAACCAAATATTTCATTGGCATAGTTAAAATGATATTGCAAAGTATCCGGACTTCTTTTTAAAAGATCTTCCCATTTTTCAAATACCTGAAGCGTATTTTTCTTTTCACGATAATAATCCATCATTACAAAATCATAATAGTCATCTGTAGGGAAATATTTTTCTCCTAAATCAGCATACTTTTTCATGTTCGCTTCATCACCTGCATTTTTGAAATGAAGAGTCAACCACTGGTATGGAATACGATAGCTATCATTATCATCAGAATTTGACACACGGTAGATTCCGGCATCTGCTAATTCTATAAACGCTTTCTTAGCATCTTCCTCCTTGCCGGCATTCAAGGCCGCTTTACCAATATTTAATACGAGAGTTGTATCTACTTTTCCAATGGCAGCCCACTCGTTATGAGAAATATATTGACCAATTTCATTTGCTTTTTTAAATAAATTCATTGATTTAGCAAATCCTTCTTTACTCTGAGAATGAGCGGCGTCATTAAATGCTGCGGCGGCTTGTTCATAATATCCGGCATACATATTAAATACAGGAGCATAATTATCTTTCATGATCTGCAATTTCAGCTTCACATTACTACTGTCAGCTACAGCTATTTTAAAAGCTTCCAAAGCCTGTGCTTTGGCATCACCTTGTACTAAACCTGCCAATGCCGCGCTGTCTCCAATTCTCTCGTAAATTTTTGCTTTGATATAGTTTCCTTCCCCATCATTGGGACTTTTCGCCAAAAAACCATCTATCTCCGTTTTTGCTTTTTCGTAATCCTTTTTATCCAGGAAGCCCGTGGCTTTTTTTATCGTTTGCCCAAACGTCATTGATACTAAGAAAGAAAACAGAATGGGTAATGCAATTTTTTTCATCACTTTAGTTTTTATTTAAAATTTATTTTTCGGTCTTTTTACTACAGATTTTTATACTTCTTCGTCTTCTTCATTTTCCTCGTCATCATTCTCTTCGTCTTCTTCCGGAATTTCTTCTTCTTCTATCTCTAATTCCGCATTGTTACTCAAAGAGTCCACTTCTGAGGATAAACTGTTTTCCGAAGACGCGGTAAATGTTCCATTTTCATCTTCTACAAGATCTTCCGTAAGTTCATCTTCTTCCCGATCATTTATATTGGTGATTGCAGCAATTTCATCGCGGTCATCCAATTTTATCAGTTTTACACCCTGCGTGGCTCGTCCGGCCACACGGATAGATGCAATTGAAGTACGAATAGTTACACCTGATTTGCAAGTGATCATTAAATCTTGCATTTCGTTAACATTTAATATTCCAACCAGGTCCCCGGTTTTTTCAGTAATATTAATTGTTTTCACACCTTTTCCGCCTCTGTTGGTTGTTCTGTATTCTTCTACTTTGGTTCTTTTACCAAACCCTTTTGCACTCACAACCAGTATAGTTACATCAGGATCCGTAGTATTTACACAAATCATACCAACCACTTCATCTACCGCTACATCCAATGAAATTCCGAAAACTCCGATTGCTCCCCTGCCTGTTGGTCTAACTTTCGTTTCCGGGAAACGAATAGCACGTCCACTCTTCAGAGCCATCATAATATTCTGAGTACCATCCGTTAAACATGCATCTAACAGTTGATCTCCGTCATTAATAGTAATAGCATTGATACCATTTAACCTCGGTCTGGAAAAATCAGCAACTCTCGTTTTCTTGATAATTCCTTTTCTTGTACAAAGTACTATATAATTATTATCTATATACTCTTTATCCTGTAAATTTTTAATGGTAATGACCGTTCTGACTTTGTCATCCGGTGGTATCTGCATTAAATTTTGAATAGCTCTACCCTGACTGGTCTTATCTCCATCTGTTATTTCATATACTTTTAACCAAAAGCATTTCCCTTTTTCTGTAAAAAATAATAAGGTGTGATGCGTAGATGCGACAAATAGTTTTTCTATAAAGTCTGTCTGACGTGTTTTACTTGCCCTGGCACCTCTTCCTCCTCTTCTCTGTTGCCTGAATTCAGTAGCGGGCGTACGCTTGATATATCCAAGATTGGAAATGGTAACAACCACATCCTCTTCTTCAATCAAATCTTCAATGCTAATTTCATCAGCAAGGTATTGAATTTCTGTTCTGCGTTCATCACCATATTTTTCCTTTATTTCCAGAATCTCTTCTTTGATAATATCAAAACGCATGGATTCATTACCAAGAATTTCTTTTAATTTTTCAATAAATTTCATTATTTCAGCATGCTCTTCTCTTATCTTATCTCTTTCCATTCCGGTAAGACGCTGCAACCTTAATTCAAGAACCGATTTTGCCTGTATATCACTCATTCCAAAATTAGAAATTAGTCCTTCTTTAGCAATATCCGGTGTTGCAGAACTTCTGATTAACGTAATTACCGCATCAAGGTTATCTAATGCAATCAGGAAACCTTCTAAAATATGAATCCTTTCTTCCGCTTTTCTTAATTCGAATTTTGTTCTTCTGATAACAACCTCATGCCTAAAATCAACAAAGACACGGATAAGGTCTTTGACATTTAAAATTTCGGGACGGCCGTTTACCAGGGCCACATTATTTATTCCAAAAGAAGTTTGCAGTTCTGTGTGCTTGTATAGATGATTCATCACTACCTGCGCGATCACATCTTTTTTAAGTTCCACTACGATCCTGGTACCTTCTTTATTATTACTTTCGTTATTTACATCTGAAACTCCTTCGATAATTTTATTACCAACAAGCATCCCTATTTTTTCAGTCAGGGCATCCCTGTTTACCTGGTAAGGAACTTCTGTTATAATAATACTTTCTCTTCCGGTTTTTGAAGTTTCTATGGTTACTTTTCCACGAAGAACTACTCTTCCTCTTCCCGTGTGCATTCCTTGTTTCACACCTTCATAACCGTGTATGATACCTCCTGTGGGAAAATCTGGCGCTTTCACAATCTTTATCAGATCCTCAATTTCGATGTCCCTGTTTTCAATAAAAGCAATACAACCATCTGCTACTTCTGTAAGATTGTGTGGAAGCATATTTGTGGCCATCCCCACAGCAATACCACTCGAACCGTTTAATAATAATTGCGGAATACGTGTAGGCAACACTGTTGGCTCCTTGGTTGTATCATCATAATTCAGGGTGAAATCTATCGTATCTTTTTCGATATCTTCCAGCATGGATTCGGCCATTTTCTCCAACCTTACCTCGGTATACCTCATTGCCGCCGGCTCATCCCCATCCTGGCTACCAAAGTTACCCTGGCCATCGATCAGGGTATAACGCATGCTCCAATCCTGCGCCATCCGAACCATGGTTCCATAAATAGATGAATCACCATGTGGATGGAATTTACCCATTACATCACCGACAATACGGGCAGATTTTTTATGTGGCTTATTAAAGGTATTTCCCATTTCAGACATACCGTATAATATACGGCGATGAACCGGTTTCAGGCCATCTCTTGCATCGGGAAGGGCCCTTCCGACTATCACACTCATAGAATAGTCTATATAAGCGGATTTCATTTGTTCTTCGATATTCACAGGGATTATTCTCCCATGATTGTGGCCATTTTCTGGCAATTCTTCGTCTAGTGTATCCATAATTTTTTACTATGGGCAAATATACTTTTTTTAACCCAGTTAACCCGACAAAAAACAAGTTATTAACGGTTATTTTCCCACTTTTTTTGGGGAGAAATGTGGATATTATTTATTGTTCAAATTATTTCCTGAATTAATGAATATCTTACACAATTTATTGGAGCTAAACACTTATCAAATTAGAAATAAATGAAAACAATTTTGTTATTTGGAGCAGGAAAATCAGCCACTTCGCTTATTGAATACCTGGGAAAATGCAGTGATGAAAACGAATGGAAATTTATAGTATGTGATTCAAATCCGGCATTGGCAGAATCAAAAATAAAGACTTTTAAAAATGCTGTTGCAAAATCGGTTAATGTAAGTGACAAGGATAAAAGACATGCCTTAATTCAGGAGGCAGATATTGTTATTTCCATGCTACCTGCAGCACTTCATTTTTTAGTGGCAAAAGATTGCGTATTATTTTCCAGAAATCTTTTGACAGCTTCCTATATTGATGATGCAATTAAGTCTCTCGAAAAAGAAATTAAGGGAAAGAATTTGCTTTTTATTGGGGAAATGGGACTTGATCCGGGAATTGATCATATGAGTGCTATGAAAATGATCCATGAAATAAAAAGTAAAGGAGGAAAGATCGTTTCATTCAAATCGCATTGTGGCGGACTTATTTCACCTGAAAGCGATGATAATCCCTGGCATTATAAAATTACCTGGAACCCGGCAAATGTTGTTTCTGCCGGAAGTTCAGGCGCTATATTCCTGAAAGATGACCAGGTTGTGGAAATTTCTTACGAACAAATTTTTGAGGATGAAAATAATGTGGTTGACATCCCCGGACTTGGTCCTCTTTCATGGTACGCCAACCGCGACTCACTATCCTATATTGATATATATAATTTAAAGGGAATTAATACATTTATCCGTACTACTTTGCGCTACCCTTCCTTCAACAAAGGCTGGAACATTATAGTAAAGTCCGGATTTACGTCAAAGGATGATTTTGAAATAATAAAGAATTGCAAAACATTTCTTGATTGGTTCAGGGTGAAAACTGAGCTTTCTCTGAATCATATTCCCGAAGAAGGCCCGAATCCAATCTTCACGGAACAGATTGATTTTTTAGGAATGCGCAGCAGGGATGCCATCCCATTTGAAATAGAAAATTCAGCAGGGATACTTCTCTATTTGTTAGAAAAAACCCTGGTAATGATGCCGGATGATAAAGACATGATCGTGATGCTGCATGAAATGGAATATGAAATAAATGGCGATAAAAAGGAAATTAAAAGTAGTCTTATCGTAAAAGGGAAAGATCAATTGCACACAGCAATGGCACAAACAGTAGGTTTACCCCTCGGCATAGCAGCAAAATTAATATTGCAAGATAAAATCACTCTAACCGGTTTACACATTCCAATTGTTCCCGAAATTTATGAACCTGTTTTAGAAGAACTGGCTCAAAATGGGATCAAATTCTATGAGCGTGAAACATCCGTTTCCTAAAAAGTACTTAAGGAAACAAAAACGCAATTCAATAATAATTCTCACGCGGTTTAAAACTGATCCATATATATCATACACGGAATAATAATTGCATAGCGATGGAACATACGGGCATTTACCTAAAATAAAAAACGGGCATTTTTTATAATGCCCGTTTTTATATTTAAAATCGACTAATCGATTATTGATTTTTCTTAGCTTCTTCCTCTGCTTCCTTCTTCATTTTGTCATTTGCCGTAATGATGAATTCCACTCTTCTGTTTTGAGCCATACCTTCTACTGTTTCATTAGAATAAGCAGGAGCTGATTCACCAAAACCTTTTGTAGTGATGCGGCTTGCAATAATTCCCTGTGCTTTTAAATAATCCGCTACAGTTCCTGCACGTCTCTCACTTAATCCCATATTATATTCGTCAGTACCACGGCTATCTGTGTGTCCCTGAACTTCAATATTTGTGTTAGGATATTTATTCATAATGTCAACTAAATTTTTCAAATTAGTTTTTGCCTGTGCTCCCAAATCTGATTTTGAAAACTCAAACAGGATCTTTTCACTAAATTCTACTTTTATTCCTTCTTCCACTCTTTCAACCTTAGCTCCAGGTATAGCAGTTCCGATTTCTTCTGCCTGTTTGTCCATGTCGCGACCGATTATGGCACCAGCTGTACCGCCTACAACCGCTCCGATGATTGTTCCTAATGTTTTATTACCGGCAGCTTTACCAATAATAGTTCCACCTACTGCACCAGCAGCACCACCTATAGCAGCGCCCTTTTGAGAACGGGTTGCATTACATCCCATTGCTACAAAAGAGATCATTGCTGTTCCAAAAATTAAATTCTTTAAATGTTTCATTATTAGTTTTTTATGTTTTACCTCCCTAGTCAAAGACTGTACCAAACAAAAAAAATTGAAAAAAAATAAAGGAAACATTCCTTCAATACAATTTAATAAGAACGAAAAATGTTTTCAGAAAATTGAAAGTTCCTGCTTAAAATGTGGGGAGATGTTCGGAAAAAATTACCTTAATTCTTATTGTAAGAGAAAGCATTTTGGTTGGATGCCTTAGCGGGATTTACCATTATCAAGTTAACCAAAAATCGTTCAGGCCGTTAAAAGACAAGCGTCTGACCGTTCAGAATGATCTGCTGTGGTTAAACAAAAATCCTGGAAGCCATTTGACTTGCCTTTATTAAGGCTTCATTATCGAATTTTTTAAGATAGCCAAGACTTTCAAAATAGGGAATCATTAATTCTGAATCCATGTTGCCTACCAATTCATCTTTGGCCATGGGGCAACCTCCTATTCCTTTTAAGGCACCATCAAAACGCAGGCATCCATTATTGAGTGCTGAATCGATTTTCTCTTTCCAGTTTGTTCTGGTAGAATGCAGATGCACACCTGATTCTACACCAGGAAAATCTGCAAGAACTTTTTGCACAAGAGATGCAATCTGTCCGGGATTGGCTACCCCTACTGTATCTGATAATGAAATAATCGTCACCCCTTCATTGACTAATCTTTTTATCCATTCCAAAACAATTTCTTCGGAATATTCATCGGCATAAGGATTTCCAAAAGCCATGGAAATATAGACAACTAATTCTTTTCCGTTCAGATCACAAAGTCGTTTAATTTCTTTCACCCTTTCCAAAGATTCGGGTACGGTGCTATTCGCGTTTCTTTGTTGAAAGGTAGGAGAAACAGAAAAAGGAAAACCAAGGTAAGAGATTTTTTCATACTCCACAGCTCTTTCTGCTCCGCGTACATTAGCAATGATGCATAATAATTTACTTATACTATTTCTAATGTCCAGGCCGGCAATAACCTCTCTTGTGTCTGCCATTTGGGGAATCATTCTTGGAGATACAAAACTTCCAAAGTCAATGGTGTCAAAACCTACCTTCAACAACTGGTTAATAAATGCGATCTTTTGTTCAGTAGGAATAAAATTCTTCCAACCCTGCATTGCATCGCGGGGACATTCAATTAATTTTATTTCATTATTTTCCCCGGCCGTATTTAGTGCATTCATTTATGCAATTTCTATAATTTAATAATCTGCTTTTTAAAAATAAGCAAAGATTTCAATTGGCTTAACAGTTTTTACAAACGCTGCTTCATTGCTTCGTATAATATCATTCCAGTTGCCACAGATACATTCAATGATTCGAAATCTTTCTGCATGGGAATCTTAAATTTCCCGTCGCATATTGTATACAAAGATGGATGAATACCTTTATCCTCACTTCCCATGATCACGGCACACGGCTCTGAAAAGTTCACTTCAAAAACATTTTCTGTCGCGGTCATTTCACTTGCATAAACTTTTATTCCATTTAAATGCAAATCCTCCACGGCTGAATGAAGTGTTTTCACCCTGCATATTGCTATATTTTCCAGGGCTCCCGCAGAAGTTGTTATGGCATCTTCGTTCAAGGCCCCTACCCCTTTTTCAGGAATTATGATCGCATGAACCCCACAGCAGTAAGCTGTTCTGGCAATCCCGCCTATATTTCTAATGTCTGTAATTCCATCTAACAATAAAAAAAGCGGCGTTTCCCCATTCTCCACCACAAATGAAATAATATCCTGCAGATTCTGATATTTCACTTTAGAGCGAAGTGCTATAACTCCCTGGTGATTTTCCAAATTAAAGTTTCTCAATTTCTCAAATGGAACTTTGTTTACAGGGATCTCAAACTCCAGAGCAAGCTTCTTTAATTCTCCTGCCTGAGGTGAGTTTACTGTATCCTGCAAATAAATTCTTTCTAGTTGCTCTCCATTTTGGATAGCTGTGGTGATGGGTTCAAATCCACCAATCAGTAAATTCTTTTTTGGTCGGTGTTGATGGGTAAAATTTCTTTGTTGTCTCAATGGATTGAATTTCTTTATTTATATTTAGAATATCTTTTTTAAAGCGGGTAAAGGTACAAAATAAAAAAAACCACAAGCATCGATTACTTATGGTTTCTGGTTCTGTTTCTTTATTTTTATTTTATTCCGAAAACTTTTTTCACTTTTGGTACATAATCTAATTTTTCCCAGGTAAATAGCTCCACTTTCAATTTTTTATCGGAGCCATTAGGAAGTTTAAATGTTTTGGTGACTACTTCATTTTGACGTCCCATATGTCCATAAGATGCGGTTTCCTGGTAGATTGGATTTCTCAATTTCAATCTTTGCTCAATAAAGTAAGGCCGCATATCGAACAGATCCAATAATTTTTCAGCTATTTCACCGTCGGTGATGTTTAATTTGGACGTTCTATAAGTATCTACATACAAACTTGTCGGTTTTGCTACACCTATCGCATAAGAAACCTGCACCAGTATTTCATCGCAAACCCCTGCTGCAACAAGATTTTTTGCAATATGCCTTACAGCATAAGCAGCACTTCTATCTACTTTACTTGGATCTTTTCCACTAAAAGCACCACCACCATGTGCGCCTTTTCCACCATAGGTATCTACGATAATCTTACGTCCTGTAAGACCCGTATCTCCATGAGGTCCGCCGATCACAAATTTCCCGGTTGGATTAATATGATATTTTATTTTATCATTGAAAAGGTGTGCATATTCAGGATATTTTTTCTTAACTCTTGGGATAAGAATTCGAATGATATCGTCTGAGATTTTCTTAAGCATTATTTTTTCTGTATCAAATTCATCGTGTTGAGTTGAGATCACGATTGCTTCAATTCTCAAAGGTTTGTTATCATCACTATATTCAAGGGTTACCTGGCTTTTGGCATCAGGTCTTAAATATTTTATTTGCTTATTTTCCCTTCTGATGGCTGCCAGTTCAATTAATAAATTATTGGCAAGATCAAGAGCAAGAGGCATGTAATTCTTGGTTTCATTTGTGGCGTAACCAAACATCATTCCCTGGTCACCGGCTCCTTGATCTTCCTTATTTTTCTTATCAACACCCTGGTTAATATCTGTCGATTGCTCATGAATGGCGGAAAGGATTCCACATGAGTTCGCCTCAAACATGTACTCGCTTTTTGTGTAGCCAATCTTTCTGATTACTCCCCTTGCAATCTCCTGTACATCCAGGTATGCCTTCGATTTTACCTCACCAGCCAATACGACCTGACCTGTTGTGACCAATGTTTCACAAGCAACTTTACTTTCTGGGTCAAAAGCAAGAAAGTTATCAATCAGTGCATCACTGATCTGGTCTGCTATTTTATCCGGATGACCTTCGCTCACAGACTCTGACGTAAATAAATAAGGCATATATTATAGTATTTTTTTTCGCAAAACTATAGCATCAAAGGGAGAAGTCAAAATGGATTTTCAACAATCGATCGATGCTGGTTGCGATATGTTTAAAGTTTGGAATAAACAATCCGTAATCTCATCCTGGAAGGAGTACCATCCGTACCATGAAGTTTTACCCTGCCATCAGCAATATTGTTCATACCGTAATGAAATGGCGCAATGATTTGTTTGCATCGATCAGTATATGCAGAATTATTATGGATATAATAAGGGGCACTTAATCTGAAAACTGCATTATTATCATGTTTGGTAACAATACTTTGAACATACCTGGAAACGTTGAAAACATATTGATTAACCATGTTTCCATTTGCATCCTTCACCTTTTTAGCCCTTCCACCTAATGTTGCAAAACTTGACTGAATAGCGTCCTGGTTGAAATCGCATGGAACAGGTATGTACCTTCCTGAAGTTGAGGTATCTTTTGTATCCAGGTAAAGCATTTCCGGCACTTTATATAAATCATCAAAAGTATTGGTTGAATAAACCTGGTCAACAATTAATTCTGCCCGGTTAATAACTCTGTTGGACAAATTTGCAACAGCGGGAATTTTTAATTCCACATAATTACCCGGAGAGGTTTGAATATATACTTCATTATCTCCTGCTAAAGGCTTTGTCAGGTGTTTGGTTATTTCGGATGTTCCTCTTGTCCTTTCAATGAAGTTAGCTTCACCGGAAGTATTGGTCATAGCAAATTGTAAAACGGTTGTATCTTTTTTATCTCCTTTGGTGGTTCTATAATAAATAGTCAGGCCGGTATTGGGACTGGAAAGATTAAAGTAATTTATGGCTTTTCCGCCGGTAAGTTGATCGCTTATTATTGCAAACCCTTTGTTGGATATTTTAAATGCAGAGTCAGATGATAATGTAGTAGAAGCATTTAAAAGCCAGCCTGCCGCCAATGATTTATCTATAGGTATTCTTAATTGATTCGCGACATTTTTTCCTGTTAAGGCAATGGAATCCTTAAACCTGGCGGGAGTATACACTCTATCACCCAGCAATATATTTTGATATTGAAATGCATCGCAGGTCGTATAAGAAGAATCTGGTTTAAAAAGATCCGTTAATGGATAAACACTTGCTTTTTGAACGGTATTGGTATCTCCATATGAATATGCATATTGTAATACAATAACTGCTGAATCCACAGTAAGTTGCCCTGCATCATGATCAGGAATGGTTACAGGAAAAGAAGCCGGCTTAAATTCCACATAAATGTTCGCTTTTGTTTTTCCAAAATACGGATCATCCGAAATTATTCCCAAAGCATTCAAATCAGCACGATTCAACGTGTCACAGGATGGAAGATTGTCAAAATTTGTAGCAATTACATTTATAGTGGTATCAAATGTATAAATGTTATCTACTGCAGGTAAAAGACCGGCTCCGAGTTTTGTAGTATCGATTTTTGTGCAACCTGTTGAAAATAAAAAAGAAATCAGTAAACCCGCTACCGCAGTTTTATATTGGCTTTTTAACACTTGAGCGTAAAATTTGAGATAAAAAAAATTGGAGATAAATTATTTGGAAGCAAGGTCGTTATACAATTGTAAATAGTCTGTTAAATCTGACTCTTCATCGTACTTTAAAACCTTCTTACCTTTCACTTTTGCGAACTCTGTTATAAGCTTTTTATCAATTTTATCCGCTCCGAAAGTGATCGCATCTGCATAATGAGCTCCTCCTCTAAACATTTCCACATTGCTTCCTTCTCCAAAATATGTAAGGTCTTTATCTTTTATATAAGAATTCAACGTCACCATTTCTTTAAATTCCGGTCCCATTTTTTCCTTGTAAGTTGTTTGCCCAATAGTATAAATTACTTTACAATTACTAAATACGGGTTCCTTTTTGTAGGCGGTTTTTATAAATAAAGGAATTAAAGCTGTCATCCAGCCGCTACAATGAATAATGTCCGGTGGCCATCCAAATTTCTTTACAGTTTCCAGGGCTCCTTTACAAAACAAAACAGCTCGCAGGGCATTGTCATCAAACCATTTGTCCTGTTCATCATGAAATAAAGATTTCCTTTTAAATAAATCATCATTATCCAAAAAATACACCTGTAAACGGGCATTAGGCAAAGAAGCCACTTTTATGACAAGAGGATAATCATCTCCGGCAATTGAAATATTTATTCCTGAAAGTCGAACAACTTCATGTAACCTGTGTCTTCTCTCATTGATCATCCCAAAACGTGGCATGATACAACGCACTTCCATTCCTGTTTCATTAGATTTGACGGCCAGCTTGTTCACGATTTCAGCAAATTCAGTCATCTCCAAATACGGAGACATTTCATTTGCTATAAATAAAATTCTTTTCTTTGTCGACATTTACAAATGATTAATTAGCTTAAATTTTTATAATTCAGGCGGCGAAGTTACTATTTATTTCGGTTTAATCATAGGTCATGCACATGTTAATCAATATTACACACAACTTATGATAATAATTAACAATTTTAAAAGCCTTAATTCTCAACTTTCCACGGTCAAAAGTCTCCAAAAAACGATCGGTTTTATTCCTACCATGGGAGCCCTCCATTCGGGTCATGCTTCGCTGATAAAAAGAAGCAAAGAAATCAGTGATCTGACGATTTGCAGCATTTTTGTTAATCCGCTACAATTCAATAACCGGGAAGATTATATAAAATATCCCATAACGATTGAAAAAGACATTTCATTATTGAAAGAATTAGAATGTGACATTTTATTTTTGCCTTCTGAAGAGGAAGTTTATCCGGATGAATCTTCGAAAAACAAACATTATGAACTTGGTTATCTCGAAAATATTTTAGAAGGAAAATTCAGGCCCGGACATTTCCAGGGAGTCTGCCTGGTGGTGGAAAGATTACTGACAATTGTGCATCCTGACCTCTTATTTCTTGGCCAAAAAGATTTTCAACAATGCCTTGTAATAGAAAAACTGATTGAAATAATGGGGACTGATATTAAAGTTTTCAGATGCCCAACCCTTCGTGAAGAAAGTGGATTGGCAAAAAGCAGCCGGAATTTAAGATTGTCGGAAAGTGCATTAAAAATAGCTGCTGAACTTTACAAAACTTTACTTTTCATAAGCCAAAAATCGAAAGACCATTCATTTTCCAAACTTCAAAAGGATTCGATCGAGCATTTAGAAAGGAAGGGATTTAAAATTGAATACATCGCCCTGGCAAATGCAGGCAATTTACAATTGGAAGATGATTTCAAATCCGGTGAAGAGCAGGTAATTTTGATCGCAGCTTATTTAAATGAAATCCGTCTGATTGATAATTTGATTATTAGTTGATGGATCAAACATGATGGCTGATAGCTGTTAGCTTATGGATCATAGCTTCTCAATATAAATCTTTATGGAATCCACGGCCAGTCTCGATCGAAGCCACTTTTCTAACTTGGGTTTTTCATTGATTGATTTTTGAACATTTGAAGTGCCAATGAATAAACTAAAATAATCGATTTGTTTGGATGAATCGCTGAAGACAAACTGGCTTGCTGTTCCGCAACTTTTTATTTCCGGGAAAATCGGTTGCAGTTCATTTAATAATTGCTTTCCTAAAACCTGTGCCCGTTTAAGGCTATCCTGCTTGTGAAGGGTTCTTGCCAGTTCCTGTTTTAGCCTGCTGATTTCTGCCTCCTGGGAATTCATCGCCAGGAGATTATCTTTATTATCATCCATAGAAAACCCTTGCTGAATGGTTATTTTTGCATCTGCTATGGCATAATGTTTTGCTTTTGATATAACCTCTTTCTTAATATTTTCAGGAATCATTTTTCCTCCGTAAATGAGCTTGATTGTTTTGGCTGCCGGATCAATTTCTGACTTCAGTAAATAATCTCCATCAATATAGCATTCATTTCTGATGAAGGTGTTGGCATTTCTATTAAAGTTTTCCTGGTTCACCAATACATAGCCGAAGTAAATAGAAGGAAGCATTGTAATAGTAACGATGATGCTCACCCATTTGTTGGTTGTTTTTTTTACATCCTCCCCCGCATATTGCCATTTGGGATACTTAAGCAATCGAACCGTAATAAGGGTTGCGGTGGCAATAAAAACAGAATTGATAGCGAATAAGTAGAAAGCTCCGAAAAAGAAACTCCACGTACCTGTTGCCAGACCATACCCCGCTGTACATAAGGGCGGCATGAGAGCAGTAGCAATAGCTACTCCGGGTATTACATTTCCTTTTTGCTTACTGGACACGGCAACGATTCCTGCTAATCCACCGAAAAAGGCAATGAGAACATCATAAATATTTGGCTGGGTACGGGCAAGTAATTCTGAGTGAGCCTCACTTATGGGTGTTATCAAAAAATAAAGCGTAGAAGCCAACAATCCGGAAACAACGGCGAATCCAAAATTTACCAGGGAACGGCGCAATAAACCAAAGTCATATGTTGCCAGGGAATACCCCGCGCCAAGGATTGGCCCCATTAAAGGTGAGATTAACATTGCGCCAATGATCACAGCAGTGGAGTTCATGTTTAATCCTACACACGCTATCAGAATAGCAAAAATTAAAATCCAAAGATTGGTACTTTTAAAATAAATACCCTTTTCAATAGTTTCATGAATAACAGTAAATTCTTCCTGTTCTGATTTCAGGTTAAATTTTTCTAAGATTTTTTTTACGTCCATGGATAGTTTTAAGTTTCCGCTTCGCCGAACCAGGGAAAAGCTGATAGCCTGCAAAATAATGGCTTTTGGTCAATATGGCATAGGAATTTACTGAAAGGCCATCAGGAGAATTCCAAGGGCAGCGGCTCCCATGCCAATAAAAGTGATCCACAACAAAATCCGTGAAAGAGCACCTCCTTTAAACTCCCCCAAAATCTTTTCATTCGCCGATATTCTTATAATTAGAAATAATAAAGGAACAGCCGCTATCCCATTTAATACCGCTGAATAGATGAGTGCTTTTACTGGGTTGATACCCATAAAATTAATTAATAAACCAACCAGGGTTGATACGATTATGACGCCGTAGAATCCATGGGCACGTCTTAGTTTTAAATTTAAACCTGATTTCCAATTAAAGGCTTCTGAAACAGCATAAGCTGTAGAACCTGATAATACAGGGACTGCCAAAAATCCGAGCCCAAGGATCCCAACCGAAAAAATCACTTTAGAAAGATACCCCGCGTTCGGAAATGATCTTACCAATGGCTCCAGCGCTTTTGCAGCATCGGCAGCGGTTTCAATATTTGTGATGCCACTGCTATGCAAAACAGTACCGGAAACCACCAGGATACTCCAGGTGGTAATTTCAGAAATGATCATGCCTGAATTATTGTCCCGGCGCATTTCGAGAATATTTTCCTCGCGGATTACCGGCTTTCCATCACGGATTAATTTTTTATCTCTTATTTCTTCCACTTCCTGCGAAGCTTGCCAAAAAAACATGTACGGGGAAATAGTTGTGCCCAGAACACCTGTAATTATAAAAAAGAAAGCGAATGTAAATTCAATGTGTGGGATAAAGGTTGCTTTCAATACAATCATCCAATCGAGTTGAACAATAAAAACAGTGATGGGATAAGCTAACAAAGAAATTGCAAGCCACTTTAAAATTCGGGCATATGCTTTATAGGTAGTAAAAATTTCCAGCAACAAAATAGTCGTTGTCATAAGCAAGGTCCATACAACAAACGGCATTGGTAAAAGAATTCTTGCAGCAGCGGCCATAGCGCCAATATCTGCTCCAATATTTATCACATTGGCAACAACTACCAATGATACGACAATGTATAGAACCGTTTTGCTGTAATGTTCTTTGATAACTCCTGCGATACCTTTACCCGTTACCATGCCTATCCGGGCACAAGCTTCCTGTACGGCTATCATAAAAGGAAGCATATACAAGGCTGTCCACAACTGGCCGTAACCAAACTGGGCACCGGTTTGTGAATAAGTTGCTATACCGGAAGGATCATCATCCGCCGCGCCGGTAGTAAGTCCGGGACCCAATTCATTTAAAAATTTCCTGAATTTATTTTTTTCAGGCTGGCGTTTTTTATGGCGCGACATGGTGAAAATTTGAAAAAAATTTATTCAAAAAATCCAAAATAAATCATCATCTTTTATTAGCCGATTCCGTTTTATAATTAAAAATCAGGTAGGAACAACCACCCGATTTTGAAGCATTTATTATGCCGATTAAAATTATTCAGTATAGGAGAATATTCTATATGAAAAGAACTTTTAATTTTAAGATTATTTGTGGTCAGATCAAACGATATAATCTGTCAATGCCATTACCCAAATAGAAATATACTGATTATACTAAAGAAACTTTACACCCTTTTGCCTGGCTATCAAATGCAGCTTCTATGATTCTGATAACTTTTAATCCGTCTTCTGCTGTAACGGGAAGAGGGCCATTGTTGCGGATAGCCTCATAAAGACCATTGTAATATTCATTGTAATTCCCCTGTTCGGAGATTATATATTTTTTCACTACCTCCCCATCTATTTCTGTGTGTAATAAGCCCATTTCCGAAGCAGGTTCTATCCCCCACCCCGATCTGTTTGGCAGCACTCCTTTTATCAATTCTTCCTCCTGTATATTGGTGTTCGGTTTCATGAAGGAACCTTTTTGTCCATGGATGATATATCCGGGCAATCCTTCCCGGGCCACATGACTAGCTTTCAGCCTTACTCGAAGCTTTTTATAATAAAGAAGTACCTCAAAGCAATCATCCACCTGGGATTCAGGTCGAAGGATACGTATATCAGCAAATACTTCTTCCGGCATTCCAAACAATTGCAGCGCCTGATCGATCAAATGAGATCCCAGATCATAAAAAATCCCTGCACCGGGACCAGGAAGAACTTTATGCAATTTAGGTCCGGGTGTTTCTTTGAAGCGCTTGAAGTCCATTTCCATTTCTACCAGGTCGCCCAGTAATTTTTTATCAATGATCTTTTTAAAGGTTTTAAAATCACTATCGTAGCGCCTGTTTTGATAAACGGAAAGCAAAAGTCCTTTTTCCTGAGCAAGGTCTATCAATTGCTTCCCCTCTTTTACTTTAGTAGTAAAAGGTTTTTCTACCACCACATGCTTACCTGCCTCCAGGGCTTTCTTCGCATATTCAAAATGGGTATAGTTCGGAGTATTCACGATCACCAGTTCAACCTTGTCATCCGCCAGCATTTCTTCAAGCGTCCTGAATGTTTTTACTTCCGGGTATTTCTGCACGGCTAAATTTTTTGTCCTTTCCCATACGGCATAAAAATTAAATCCCGGATTGGTACTGATAAAAGGCGCATGAAAAACAACACCACTCATCCCGAAGGAGCAAATGGCGGTATTGATTGGAGTTGACATGGGTTGAATTGTTGAATGGTTAAACGGTTAAATGGCTTAATGGTTGAATGCTTCGCGTTGAATGTTTCACGTTGAATACTTCGTGTTGAATGCCTTCGGCGTTGAACTACAAACTACAAACTATAAACTGTAAACTATAAACTATAAACTACTTTCTCTTTTTCAAAAACCAAAAGTAAAAAGGAATTCCCAAAGCTATCAGAGATAAACCAATTGCTGCTTCGCGCGGACGTGCTATAATGGTATTTCCAACCAGGAAAATACAGAAAATAATAAAAAGAGCCGGTACAACCGGGTATCCCCAAACTTTATACGGGCGTGGTGCATCAGGCATTTTTCTTCTTAGTATAAATACTCCCAAAGTAGTGGCACCATAAAAAATAAATGCAGCAAAAATTAGCATATCAGTCAACTGATCAAAAGTTCCTGACATCACTAACAGACATGCCCATGCGCCCTGGATCCACAAAGCATTTCCGGGTACCTGAGCTTTATTGATTACCCCCATTTTCTTAAAAAACAATCCTTCACTTGCCATTGCATAAGAAGTACGGGCATTACTCATGATGGTCGCATGTGTACAACCAAGAGTGGACAATAGAATAAGAACAGATATAAATGTAACGCCTGCCGATCCCCAAAAGACCTTTACTGCTTCAACGGCTGCTATCTGGTTTCCTGCGGCATTTACAGCTATGTATCCTTCTATGGGCATCAGGGAGAGATAGGTCATGTTAACCAAAGCATATAAAATGATCACCAGTAACAAACCAAAAGCAATACTCATGGGTAAATTCTTGTGTGGATTTTTAATTTCCCCACCTAAAAAACCCACAGAATTCCATCCTTCATACGCCCAGAAAGCAGCTAGCATAGCAGTGAAGATCGCGCTAATAGTAACAGGTTTTGCGTTATAAACTGTAGTTGAAAAGGCGGAAGACACATTTGCCTCAGGGCTTGCAGTCCCAAACCCGATGATGCTAATAATACCTGCCAGTACGAGAAGGAGTAGAACAGTACTAATGTTCGCTCCTATCTTCAATTTCCGGCTATTAACCCATGTCAGAAAAACAATGAGCAGGATGGATACAAATTTTATATTAAACCCTTCAAAAGGATAGAAAACGCCGCCAATATTTATATGACTCCAGGATTCAAGCATGGGCTTCAACGTAATGATACTTCCCAGTGATTGTGCGAAAACATATGCAATGGAAGCAATGGCTGCTGTTTTTATAGCGGCAAAATTAGACCAGCCATATAGAAAAGAGAAAAACCTCCCATAAATCTTTTTGTAATAAGCATACTCCCCACCGGTATCTGCCAGCATACTTGCAATTTCTGCATTACTCAGGGCCCCCATCATGGTGATCAATCCACCCAATACCCAACAGATCAATACCCAACCGGGAGAATTTAATTCCGCAGCCATGGGAGCTACTTTCTTATAAATTCCTGAACCGATAATATTACCGATGACAATTACAATTGCAAGTCGTAAACCGAGGGTACGATTTAATTGAGGGGATCCGGTCATTTATCTTTATAGTTTTGGAATGAAGATTTAAAAATACAAAAAAATCCTTCTGAATGAGAAAAATTTGGAAATGAAATTGAATTATTGAAGTATAATTGCACACTTTCGAAAAAGAAATGAATGACTCAATATGAAATATTATAAAGTTTTAGGATTATTAGCTTGTGCGGTGGTAGCGATCAGTTGTTTTTTACCATGGACATTTTATCCGGATCTAAACAAAAGTTTTACGGGATTCTTTTCTGAAGAAAATATGTATGGAAAACCGGGGAAGGTTTTTATTTTCCTGGCAATAATAAGTGCGGCCCTAATTTTAATTAATAGAATCTGGGCGAAGAGGGTTCTGCTTTTTGTAGCGGCTATAAATATTGCCTATCTGATTAAATCCTATGTTCTCTTTACAACCTGCTACAGCGCACTTTGCCCCGTAAAACAATACGGACTTTATCTTCTTATGGCAGGAACAATCATGCTAATGGTTGTTTCTATATTTCCGGATATGGAAGTGCAAAGCGAAGAGAACGATCATTAATCATATAATTCGAACTTGTTCTTTGGTCTCCTTTTGTCGAGCCATTTAAAATTCCGAAGTTCTCTTTCTGCGTCCGGAACGTCATTCATGGGGTACATATGCCCTTTAATATCATTTATGAAAAGCACTTTTATTAATTCATCTTTCCGGAAATAGAAATCAATCACATCTCCTGTGGCCCGGTTCATTCCAATATAAGCACTATCCTCATCCTGCATATAATGGATACTTTCTGATTGCTGACCACGTACCCTGGCGTAATCTATATGACCATTTAAAAAATATGCATTGATTGTTTTTCCAGCTATCTGATTAAAAAATCCTTCTTTTGTACGGTTGATCATCATTCCGTTTTCGAAAACATACAATCTTTCAGGTTCTTTATTTTTTGTAAATAAATATACCGTGTCTCCTGTAATTTGGGATTGCCCGTTCCAGATCACGGGATCTTTATATAATCTGAAAACTGAATCTTCGGTTGAAAAGAATAAGCTGTCACATACGCTTTGCAAGGAATCGTTGAAGATGCGCACATTGTGAAAGGCCAGGAAATATCTTGAAGAATCAGATTTAAGCGAACTATCCTTTTTGGATTTCGCATTTTTAAGCGTGCTATCCTGCATTTTCCCCGTCGAAGGACTTTTCACAATTCCCCGCACAGAAGTATCTCCCGGAACCTTAGTTAAAAGGGTATCTATATTCTTTGGTTGAATTAAACTGTCTGTTAAGGCTTTCTCTGCTGGTGTTAAACTATCCACTGATTTTGGCTTTCGAAACTTTTGTGCCATTTCTAAGACAGAAGTATCCTTATCGGTTTTTGCAGGTATTCGGGCTATTATGTTCGGTGGAATCTTAATTTTTGCACTGTCTTTATGCAAAGAATCAGGAAGCCCTTTTATAAATTCCTTCATCCGTGGGTTTAAAAGAGTAGAATCATTGTGGAGAGATAAACTATCTTTTCTTCGGTTGGCAGAGTCGCGTGGATTTCCGGTATCTCTTTC
>JBBSUB010000011.1:0-40492 GCA_038235345.1 Chitinophagales bacterium | reverse complement strand
GATTTCATCAATAACATAATTTTCTTTCAGCTGAGCTATTCTGTTAATTAAACCAATTTTTAAATTGGATGTGGACATTTATTATTAAATTTTTTAGTTTTTCGAAGATACACAACTTCTCTCATGTGAAAGAGGACTCTAACTTGCAAAACATGCACTTCCTGGCTTGCAATGGAATTTCAAATTCTTCAGCCCACCATAACTTATATAAGTTTGATTGACTTCTTCACTATTAAGTCTATTAGAATCAGCTGAGTCCCTATCAATATGAATCAATAAACGTATTCAGCAATCTATCCAACGTAGGAGTAGAAACAGAAGAGGCATGCACAATATCCAAAACTTTTCTTGCCAAAAGCTGCATTTCTCCTTTTGCAGAATTTATATGTGGCGCCATGGCTAAAGTGCCGGTTTTTCCCTGCATTGCTTTTTGCCAATACCAAACGGAAAACCATTCGGGCATTGTCATAAAAATCATTTTTAAATTTGCAGGATGAATGGGTAATCCAAGATTTTCACAAGCTTTAAATCCTTCGTGAATACTCTTCACCATGATTTTTACACTATGTTTATTTTTCCCAAGCTGAATACTGTCGCCGTTTTCTTCTGTTATAGCTGCCGATACACAAGTCATAAAAACTGCATGAATTTTTAACCATGCCTCCATGTTGGCGCTAAGCTCCACCTTAAATCCTGCTTGTTTTAAAATTGCCCGGATCTTGTGGATAAGAGCACTGTTATCGCTATCAATATTTCCAATCGTAGTTTTTTGTTCTTTTATTTGAACATAGTCAATTTGGTTATTGTTGTAAGTGCCGCCTGCACCTGGAAATCCAAGAATAATTTTCTTGCCGGGAAGTGCTTTGTTTAAATGGTTTAAGGTATCCGGATTATTCAGCATGAACATTATAGCGGGTGAATGCAGATTTGATTTCAAAACAGGAATCACACTTTCAAGCTGATCAAGGCGTACCGTTACAATAATTAAATCATAAAAATCAGCAGGGTTTAAATGTTGTGTGAGTGGTATGTGGCGAATGTTCTGTGTTCCACTTAAAACATCCTGGATAGTGACTCCATTTTGTTTGAAGATGTCATATCTTATTCCACGTGCCAGGAGCGTTGTGTCCACGCCTGC
The DNA here is from genome assembly GCA_038235345.1 of Chitinophagales bacterium. GTDB lineage: Bacteria > Bacteroidota > Bacteroidia > Chitinophagales > Chitinophagaceae > Ginsengibacter. The sequence continues at coordinate 39,354 of JBBSUB010000011.1, read as the reverse complement.
CTCATAAAGTTTTGCGGCATAAATACATCCAATAACGCCTGCTCCGTATACGAGAATTTTCATAATTAAAGTTACGGTTGTTTATATGCTTAGGTCCGTATAGTATGGTGAGTGTCATTTTTATTAATAATAACTGAAGTTTCGGTGTTAGTAAAGCAAATGATAAAACCTCAAAACTATAAATAGAAAATGATGTGCTAAAGCCCGTTAAAACCATCATCTAATCCTCCAGCTAAAGCTGGAGGCTATTCAAAACGGTCCACTGATTTCTCCTGAATTGCGACATGGCTTTAGCTGAATTGCGACATGGCTTAAGCCTGTGGGTAAATGGAATAAAATATGAAGGGGCTCTAGCCCAAAGAGTTTCCTCCCAAAAAAATCGGAATAGAAAAGTTATTATGATGCACCTATAAACTTGAATAAACCCTCCTCATTCTATTAATTTTTTAAAACTTGTATAAAGCTATATCAATTAATGAATTTTATTTATAACTACCTAAAGACTAATTACTTATTTCAAGATATATTATTCATTAAATATATATCGCACAAGCAAACATTATTTTATAACTCCGAAACTTTAGAAAATAACTTACTAAACAAAGCACTTGTTGGCTGCATCCCGACATGTTTTATTCATAATCATTTTTATTATGCAAAGTCTCTCCATAAAAAACTGCCAGTTTTAAAATAACTTCTTCTACCAAAGAATCCGGACAGCTAGCACCACTTGTAATTAAAACGGTTACTGGCTTTTTCTCCGGTAAATAGGAGAGAGTCGTTACCTCATTCTTCTTCTCCAGGTTATAATGCCGGATTTCTTTATTGGAGATCATCTCATCCGCTGACGTGATAAAATAGGTTGCAAGTTTATGTTCACATAATTCCACCAGGTGAGAGGTATTCGAACTATTATAGCCGCCAATAACGATGGCAAAATCGGCCTTTTTTTCCAACATTTCATATACTGCCCCTTGGTTTTCTGTAGTCGCATAACAAAGCGTATCCCTCGTATCTGCAAAGCGTTCCGTTATCGTAGATTCATTTAAGTTATATTTTTCGATCATCGTCTTTTTAAAAAAATCAGCGATTGACTGTGTGTCCGCCGCAAGCATAGTTGTTTGATTGACGACGCCAATTCTTTGTAAGTCTCTCTCAACTTTAAAACCCTCAGAGTACTGTCCGGCAAATTGGGCGTAAAAAGTTTCAGGATCCCTGGTTCCTGAAATATAACTAGCCAATTCTGTTGCCTGCGCCATATCCCGCACGATGACAGTGGGCGTGTGGGTTGATATTTTACTGAATGTAGCGCGGGTCTCTTCGTGCTGCGGTTTGCCATGTATAACGATCGAGTAATTGCTTTTCGAAATCGATTGAGCTCTGTTCCACACTTTTTCTACAAAGGGACAGGTGGTATTATACTGTTCCAATTCAACGCCTGCTTTTTTGAGTTTTTCTTCAATCTCAATGGTTGTTCCAAAAGCAGGGGTTACAACGATGTCCCCTTTTTTTAAATCATCAAATGGAATGATTGTATTGCCTTTGGTATCCATCAGGAAACGGACACCTTTTTTAAGTAAATCGTCATTTACATTTGGATTATGGATCATTTCACTTAATAAAAAGATTCTTTTACCTGGATTTTCTCCTACTGTTTTAAAAGCAATTTCAATGGCATGTTCTACACCATAACAAAAACCAAAATGTCGGGCAAGGTAAATATGTAATTTACCGAAGTCTAAAAACGTAGGTGAAAAGTCTTTTTTAAGTTTATCTTTCTCCCGGCGACTCTTTTTTATTTCGCTAATGAAAGAACTTCGGTAATTTACCGGGACATCAAATTTTTTCATGTGATAGCCTTATTTTTATAGGAACCCCGGATAATGGTGGGGATGTAATTGAATTAATTTTTCTTTTTTAAATTCTGACGAAGTTAATCATTCCTTTAAAAGACAGACCTAAGGTCTTCTTATTAATTACTAAATTTAACGTTCAAAAAATTAACTACATACATGTCAAAAAAAATACAAACTGGTCATCCTAAGTGGAGTTGTTCTGCAAATATATATGAAGTAAATATCCGTCAATATACACCCGAAGGAAGTTTTCAGGCTTTTGCAAAACATTTACCCAGGCTGAAGGATATGGGTGTAAAAATTCTCTGGTTTATGCCCATCCATCCGATCAGTAAAAAAGACCGGTTGGGAACCTTAGGTAGTTATTATGCAATTGAGGATTACTGTGCCATAAACCCGGAATTTGGTGATATGGATGATTTTAAGGCGTTGGTTCAGGAGGCGCACAAAATGAATTTCAAGGTGATTATTGATATCGTAGCCAATCATACTGGAAACGATCATCATTGGATTAAAGAGCACCCGGATTATTATGTGTACAAGGATGATCGTGAAATTTTGCATCCGCATGGCTGGGCGGATGTAGCCCAGTTGAATTACGATAATCCGGAAGTGCGTAAAGCGATGATTAAAGCTATGAAGTTTTGGATAGATGCCTGCGATATTGATGGGTATCGTTGTGATATGGCTCACCTGGTACCTTTGGACTTTTGGATCGAAGCGAAAAATAAGATCTCCAAAATGAAAGAGGATCTTTTTTGGCTGGGAGAATGTGAAGTTCCGGAATATCATGAGGTCTTTGACGCGACCTATACCTGGCGTTGGATGCATGCTTCCCAGGAATTTTACCAGGGAAGAATGAACCTGCAAAGTCTGTTAACTGTATTGTATAAATCGGTTACTGAATTTCCCTGTAATGCTTTTAGAATGTACTTTACCTCTAACCATGATGAGAATAGCTGGAATGGAACGGCCTATGAAAAGTACGGGGATTCTGAAGGTCTTTTTGCTGTATTCTCCTGTACCTGGAATGGCATGCCCATGATCTATTCCGGCCAGGAAATGCCGAATAAGAAAAGACTGAAATTTTTTGACAAAGATCAAATTGATTGGAACATTCGTTTTGAATTACACGATTTTTATAAAACCCTTTTAACGCTCAAGAGTAACAATAAATCTCTCCGTTCCGGAGATATGGATGTGCTCACTAAAATTGTTTCTCATCCGGAAGATCACGAAGTATTCTCTTATTTGCGGAAACAAGCAGAAGATGAAGTGTTGGTCGTTTTAAATTGCAGTAATACGCCTAAGGATTTTGAAGTGAAGGATGTAAAAGGCGTTTTCCGCAATGTATTTGGCGGGCCGGATATCCAGTTTGATAAGGATAATCTTGTTTTTGTAAAAGAATGGGGTTATTTGGTTTTTGAAAAGGTCAAAATATTAAGTTGAGATAGCTTTGAGCTATGAGCCAACAGCCTTTAGTCTTTAGCTTTGAGCAATCAGTTTTGAGCTGAGAGCCGCGACGTATTTAGAGACAATTGCAAAATAGTAACTCTAAAATTTTATTGCATTCTTAAAGAAATTATTTTTTTGCACTAGAGAATTAGAGCATGTTCGAACAGCCCTGAAAGGGCGTAATACTATTTGCTAAGCTCAAAAAATACGGAGTATTTTCCCTTCGTGTCCTTTATGTCTTTGTGATATAAAAAAAGAAACAGGTTTACCATGAAGGCTCCAAGTACACAAAGGGAAGAACAAGTTTCTCTCTTTTTCTTTCTTCTTGGTGCTCTTCGCGTCTTTCTGGTAAAAATCTTTCAGGCATTTTTCCAACATCTCTGTTTTTGTAGAACTCCAAACTCCAAACTCCGAACTCCAAACTCCAAACTATTCCTCTTCCTCCTCCCTTTCCTTTACCACAACCAAATCACTCATATTCACCGTAATAGGAATGGTTCCAACCTGCACCACGGCTTTCTTTCCCCGTAGGCTGATGACATTGCCCACCTGTTGATTTGCTGTCAATAATACTTTGGAGCCTTCCTTTATTTCTTCTTCTACCTCAATATATTTCGAATCTATTTTACGTTGTTTGTTTTTTAATATCTGCTTTTCCGGTTGTTTTAAAAGTACTGCCTGCATCATTTTGACCACTTTATTCTTATCATCGGTTTTTCGCCATTCCACCATCAGTGATTTTAATTTTCGATCCATTTCTTTGAGGTAGGAATATTTGTTTTCATTGATTTGGTTCTGTTCTTTTAATAGTTCTATTTGCTGTACATGCGCTTCCTTTTTGATAACACGCTCCATTTCCTTCTTTAGCTTTTCATTTTCTTTCATAAGCTTTTCAAGTTTTTTTCTTTCTTCCTGTGCCAGTTGTAAATCCTGTTCGGTATTGTTTAATAATTTATCCAGTTTAAAATGACTTTCCTCCACCAAAAGCTTCGCTCTTTGAATGAGCGCTGGTGCAAGCCCGATTCTTTCTGCTATGGAAAATGTATAGCTGCTGCCTGGTTTTCCAACGACTAACTGGTACATCGGTTTCAGATTTTTTTCATCAAAAGCCATCGCGCCGTTAATAATTCCATTCACTTTATTGGCCATTACCTTTAGATTTAGATAATGCGTAGTAACGATGCCGATAGAATGTTTTTTTGCCAGCTCTTCCATAATAACCTCTGCAAAAGCACCTCCTAAATTCGGATCACTTCCGCTTCCTAATTCATCTATAAAAAAGAGCGTTTTCCCATTCGCATTTTCCATGAAATGTTTCATGTTCAGCAAATGGGATGAATAGGTGCTGAGCTCAAACTCCAGGCTTTGGGTATCACCGATATGGATCATTAATTGTTTGAAAATACCGAACTCACTGTCAGCATTACACGAAACTAAAAGTCCCGCCTGGATCATCATTTGCAATAGCCCGATTGTTTTTAGGGTTACGGTTTTTCCGCCGGCATTTGGCCCACTGATTACCAGGATCCTGTTCTTGTCATCCAGATTCAGGTCAACCGGAATGGTAGGTTTGTTTAATTTTTTATTGTAGATAAACAAAAGCGGGTGATATGCTTTGGATAGTTTTACCATTGCTTTATCCGTCAGTGAAGGCATATTTCCATTGTACTCAATCGCTAATTTTGCCTTCGCGCGTATAAAATCATATTCTCCCAGTATATTATGGTAATCAGTTAACAGGGAGTGATAGGCCCGCAGCCTCGTCGTTAATTTTTGCAAAATGATATGAACTTCTTTTCGTTCATCATTCTCAAGAGAAAGAATATCATTATTGAGATGGGTGGTCTCTATCGGCTCAATAAAAGCCGTTCGCCGGCTGTCACTTTCCCCATGAAGGATCCCTTTTACCAATCTTTTTTGTTCTGCAAATACGGCAAGTACCCGCCGGCCATTCATAAAACTTTCTTCAATATCCGTGAGATATCCGTCTTTTTTCAATTTACTGACAACCCGCTCAAAGACGCGTTTCAGTTCAACTTTTTTTCTGTGCAGCGAAAGTCTGATCGAAGCCAGTTTTTCGGAGGCACTATCTTTTACTGTTCCATATTCATCTATGATCTCATCGATCAATTGTGGGATGGTTTTTTCGTAATAAGTGGATTCGATGATTTTGGATAAAAAAGGATAAGATATCTTTCTCTCCGCATTAAACCAGCGGAATAATTGATGGATCGCCCCGCTCAATTTTTTGATGTGCAAGAACTGTTCTCCTGAAAGCATGGAGCCTTCAATACTTAAAAGTTTTAGTTCTTTCTTTAAATTTAAGACGGCATCATCCGGGAAATACAGACTGCTCTCGTACACTAATTTATATTCATAGGTCTGGCAAAGTTCAGGTTCAATAAATTCCTTTCGTGTGTGAATTCGTAATACGTTTGCTTTAAGGATTGCATACTCCGAACGGCAATAGTACTCAAGAAGTGTCTTGATCTTTGTAAATTCCAGTTGTTGTGGAGCATTATCCGGGAACAGTTTCATAATAGGCTTAACGATATTTTTTTGATGCTAAAATTACGAATACCTCTAAAATACCCCTGTTTTATTTGCAAATTCTTTTATAAGATAATTATGGCACAATAATTAGAGTTTATAGGTGGATGTTTTGCCACGGAACTTTTCTGCCTTTAAAATTTAGATCCTGAAACTGTTTAAAACAGAAAAAGTTTCCAAATAAATCTTAATTAAATTAAAAATATAAAGCCTGCAAATGCTTCATTATCTTTGGTTTATAAATACAATTACTATGAAAATAAATGGAAAAACGATGGAAATTGCCACCCTTGCCAATGGGTGTTTCTGGTGCACAGAGGCTGTCTTTCAAAATTTAGATGGAGTAGAAAGTGTTATTAGTGGCTATTCAGGAGGTTTTGTTGCAAATCCCACCTATGAAGAAGTCTGTGATAGAACCACAGGCCATGCAGAATGCCTGCAAATTGAATATGATTCTTCCATCATTACCTTTGATGAATTGTTGGAAGTATTTTGGGCTACACACGATCCGACCACCTGGAACAGACAGGGAAATGACGTTGGACCTCAATATAGAAGTGTTATTTTTTATCATAATGAGGAACAAAAAGAAACAGCAATCAGGCACAAGAAGAAATTAAATGAAAGTGGTGTTTTCAACTCTCCAATTGTAACCTCCATTGAACCAGTTATAAATTTCTATCCGGCTGAAAATTATCATACAAATTATTACCTCGACAATCCTGCGCAATCTTATTGCTACTACATAATTAAACCAAAATTGGAAAAATTAAAAAATGTATTTTCGCAGAAGATGAAAGTTACAATATGAGGTATTTCCTAAATTCATTCTTCTTGTCAGTCTTTTTTTTTGTTTCCCTTTCCAGCAAGGCGCAGAAGTTTTCAACTTCTGTTGATCTCCAGGTTTCTATTCCACAAAGTGAGTACAAGGATATAAATCCAGATGCAGGCTTTGGTCTTAGAGCAAATTTCTTATACAGACCATTAGTTGATATTCCGTTGAAATTTGGAGTGGAATTCGGAATTCAGGAAAAAGGCCGCGCTTCACAATATTTTTCAGGTAATATTGGAGGATATTTTGAGGAGTTTAAAGTCACTGCAAGCAACAATATTTTTTCCCTTTTATTTGTAACGCGTTTTAAACCGGAGAAATTTAGAAAAATTACGCCTTTCCTGGATTTAACTGCAGGCTGGAATGTTTTTTTCTCCACGGTTAATGTTGAACGATTAACCTATTACAGTACTTATAACACAAGTTATTCAGAGAATACAAAATCCAGATGGGCTTTGACCTATGGAGGCGCTGCAGGAGTGGATATTCCTTTAGGCAAATCCGATGATTTAGGCCTGGAGTTGAAAGTAGCATATCTCTTAGGAAATAATACCAGGTACCTGACCCACCCTTATATTAATGGAAATGCAGAAGTTACTTTCCAGGAAAATACATCGCAAACGGATATGCTCATCCCGCAGGCGGGTATCCGAATCAGGATAAAGTAGGAAGCAGCGAATAGCGACGAGTAAAGAGTAAAATCAATCATCCCTGAACCAGGAGCTTATTTTTCTTGTTCTAATTTTACCCTTCTTAATTCCAATAAATTTAAACTGTTGGGAACAAATCCTTTCACATAAGGTTGAACGAGGCGAATGACCATGTCATACCAAAGCGGCACGACAGGAGCATCTCTGATCATTAGCTGATCTGCCTCTCTATAAATAATTCCTCTGAGTGAATCATTTTTTTCGGCCAGGGCTTTTTCATAAAGAAGATTATATTTTGGATTTTGATACCTTGTATAATTCGGCGGAGCAGGATTTTTCCCATAGAACACACTTAGGAAATTTTCAGCATCCGGATAATCCGCGATCCAGCTTCCCCTGAAAAATAAAGCTTCGGACTTAGCCGTCTGTTCAAGTAATAAACTTTTTTGAAGTATTTCCACATCTATATTAATACCTATTTGACGTAGCTCATTCGCAATATAACTTGCCAGGTCGCCGTAAATTGGAACAGTTAATAATTTAATCGATTCCATACCTGCACCATTCGGATATCCGGCTTCCTTAAGCAATTCCAATGCCTTTGCCGGATCATAATGATACCCTTTCACGCGAGTAGAATCAAAAGATGGAAATCCTGCCGGCACAAAGCCACTCTCTGCCGGTATCCCGATTGAATTTCGGATATACAACATCATTTTCCTCCGGTCAAATCCATAATTGATCGCCTGCCTCACCCGTACATCTCTCAGGACTGAATTTTTAACTACCTCTTTTGTGGTATCCTGTAATATTCCAAGGTATTCTGTAGCGAGAAATGGATGTTTTACCAGAACGATTTTATCCTTCCATTGACTGCGCAGTTCCCCGCTTTTGGTGATCACTTCATCTTTAAAAGAGGGATCAATATCATTAATAAACTCCAGGCGCTTCTGTTGAAATTCCAAAAATTCCGTTGCCTTGTTATCTAAAAAAGTTACTTTAATTCCATCAAGGTAAGGCAACCGTTCTCCTGTACTGTCTGTTTCAAAATAGTCCGGATTTTTTTTCAAAACCAGTGCTTGTCCTTCTTCCCACGCTACAAACAGAAAGGGACCGGTACCTATTGGATGGCGGCGAAAATCCTTCCCATATTTTTTCACCGCCTCAGGCGGAACAACGGAGCAATACTGCATACTCATAACACCTAAAATAGGCTGAAAAGGTATTTTTAATTTTAATTGAAATGTGCTGTCATCCAACGCAGTGAATGGTTCACTAGCTGATACACGGTCGTTAAATATCCAGGCACCACTGCTGGCAGTACTTTTATCCAATATTCGGCTAAAACTAAATTCAACATCATAAGCGGTCATCTTTCTTCCCTTGCCGTCCGGAAAAATTTCGCTGTCATGGAAATTTATATCTGTGCGAAGGTGAAAGATAAACGTTAGATTATCTTCTGAAACATCCCAGCTTTTGGCAAGAGAAGGCACAATATTCAGGTGGTCATCTGTTTCTACCAATGTATTAAAGATCTGGTGAACCGCCCACTGAATGGATTGGTTTTTTGAAAAGGCAGGATCCAGCGTAGCAATGCCGGATTGCTCATTATAGTGAAAGATATTTTTTACCTGTTCGTTCTTGTTACAGGAAAAATTGATTAAACCGGATAATATCAATAAAATTCCAAACCGTTTTGTATAATTTATAATCTTCAATGCAAATTGTTTTTTTATCTTCAACGCTCTTAAAAAAAACTAAATTTAGTAAATGAAAAAGATAACGACTCTTTTAAGTTTCTTGCTCTTGTTTGCCTCCGGAATTCTTGCCCAGAATTTCACTCACGCAGATACACTCAGAGGCAGTAACGGGCCGGGAAGGGCATGGTGGGACGCTGCAAAATATGATTTGCATGTAAACTTCAATATAGCTGATAGCAGCATCAACGGATATAATATTATAAGTTACAAAAATATAGATCAGAATTCGCCGGGCTTTTTTCAAATTGATTTACAGGTACCTATGATCATTGATTCGGTGATTTGGAATGTGGGTAATCCATCCACTTTGCCAAGTGTTAATGCCGCACGAAAACTTTCTTTCGAAAGAGAGGGCAATGCCTGGTTTGTTTATTTGAATAAGGAGAAAGAAGACGTGATTGATCTGAAAATGCATTCTGCAAATAAGGATAAAAAGACGAATAGTAAATCAAATTCAACTTCAAACGGCGATATTAATTCCATCACAGTTTATTTTCACGGAAAACCAAAAGTTGCCAAAAATGCGCCCTGGGATGGAGGAATTGTTTGGAAGAAAGATAAAGCGGGTAATCCATGGGTGGCAGTAGCTTGCCAGGGGCTCGGAGCAAGTGTTTGGTATCCGTGCAAAGATTACCAGGGCGACGAACCGGATAGTGCCGCCATGCATTTCACGGCACCTTCAGATTTGATATCCGTGAGCAATGGAAGATTGCGTAATACAACCGTAAATACAGATGGCACAAGTACTTACACTTGGGCGGTGGTTTCACCAATTAATTCCTATAATATTTCACCCTATATTGGTAAGTATGTTCATTTTGGTGAAATATTTAAAGGAGAAAAGGGCGATCTGACAATGGATTACTGGGTGCTTGATTCTAACCTGGCGAAAGCAAAAGTGCAATTTAAAGACGCAGACAGGATGATGAAAGCATTTGAATATTGGTTTGGCCCATATCCGTTTTATGCTGATGGATATAAGCTTGTGGATGCTCCCTATTTGGGAATGGAACATCAAAGCGGCGTAGCTTACGGAAATGGTTATGCAAATGGATACAGGGGACGTGATTTGTCGGGAAGTGGACAGGGATTAAAGTTTGATTTTATCATTATTCATGAGAGCGGCCATGAGTGGTTTGGAAATAATATTACTTCCAAAGATGTAGCGGATATGTGGGTACATGAATCCTTTACAAATTATAGTGAAGCACTTTTTGTAGAATATTATTATGGAAAAAAAGCAGGCTCTGAATACGTCATCGGCATGCGTAAAAATATTACAAATGACAAGCCGGTTCAGGGAATCTTCGGTGTTCAATCGGAAGGTAGTGGTTCGGATATGTATTACAAAGGATCCAACATGATTCATACTATCCGGCAGGTGATCAATAATGACAACACTTTCCGGAATATCCTGCGTGGAATGAATAAAGATTTTTATCACCAGACAGTTACCGGGAAACAGATTGAAGATTATATCAGTAAAAAATCGGGTATTGATTTTTCAAAAGTATTTGATCAGTATTTACGGACCATAAAAGTACCTGTTTTAGAATATAAAAATGTAACAGGAAAATGGAATTATCGCTGGACAAATGTAGTTCCGGGCTTTGATATGCCGGTTAGAATTATGTTAGATAATGGTGATACGGTATGGATTCATCCCACGGAAAACTTTAAGCCATTATCGCAGAAAGTTTCCGAATTCCGTTTTGATGAAAACTTTTATATAACAGGTAAAAAGATTTAGTGGAGTAAATTCAATAAAGAAAAGCAAACAATGCCTTCATGAAAATACAGTGGAGCAAGGCATCAAATTATTAAGCATAATTTGCAAAACTAATTTCCCTTATGTCGCAGATTCGAAAGCAGAGTATTATTTCCACGGTGGTTGTTTATGGCGGTTTAATAATCGGCTTTATGAATACTTACCTGTTTACCCGGCAAGGATCTTTTTTTACGCCCGTCGAATATGGATTAACCGTACTCTTTATTTCCGTAGGTAACCTGATGTTTGCCTTTGCGAGCATGGGAATGATTTCTGTCGTATATAAATTTTATCCTTATTACGATGATAATCTGCCTAAGAAAAAGAATGACCTTCTAACCTGGACCTTGCTTATAAGTTTCATCGGATTTCTTTTTGTGATTCTTGCAGGATATGTTTTTAAAGATTTGGTTGTACGGAAGTTTGGTGGAAACTCTCCCTTGTTTTTGCCGTATTATAGGTGGATATTTCCATTCGGCTTTTCAATTCTATTATTCAATATACTGGAGGTTTTTGCCTGGCAAATCCGGAAATCTGTTTTTACGACTTTTTTAAAGGAGGTCATGTTCAAATTACTGACTCTCACACTAATATTTTTGGTGAGTTATAATTTTATCAGAGATTTCGATGGATTCATAAAATTTTACTCTCTTACCTATGGAGTCACTGCATTGATACTTCTTGCCTTTTTGATCAGAAAGGATGCTTTCAACATTACGTTTACCATTAGTAAGGTGACGAAACGATTTTACAAAAAGATGTTGTCCATGGCTACGTTGACCTATCTCGGGAGTGTCGTATTTATGATTGCGCAGTTTATAGGTACCCTCATTATTGCGTCGTTGTTAGGCATGGCAGAAGTAGGAATTTATTTTCTGGGCGCTTCTTTTGCCGGCATTGTGCAGGCTCCGCAACGCGGTGCCATTGCTGCCGCAACCCCTGTATTGGCAAAAGCATGGAAGGATAAAGACATTGCAAAAATTCAAATGATCTACCAGCGTTCGGGCATTAATTTGTTGATTGCATCTTTAGGAATATTCTTACTACTCTGGCTTAATTTTGAAGATATTGTAATCACTTTTAAATTGCAACCAGACTTTTTAAATTCAGTGTGGATATTCTTCTTTTTAGGTCTGGCGAGGGTGGTAGATCTTGGATCCGGAGTGAATTCACAAATCATCGTCACCTCCACATTTTGGCGTTTTGAATTTTTTAGTGGTGTAATATTGCTTACACTGATACTTCCGCTCAATTATTTTCTTATTAAGGAGTTTGGAATAATAGGTGCGGGCTATTCTGATTTTATATCATTGACTATTTATAATGTCATCCGGATTGTTTTCCTGAAACGGAAATTCAATATTCATCCTTTTACAAATAAAACAGTTACTGCGGTAATCATTGCTTTTGTATGCTACGGGATTTGTTATTATACCTTTCAAAACTTCCATGGGTTTTTAGGGATTGTTTTAAAAGGATCTGTTTTTACAGTGCTGTATGGTGGTGCAATTGTTTATTTTAATTTATCTCCGGATGTGCTTCCTGTTTTTGAAACGATTAAAAAGAGGGCTGGTTTAGGAAGTAAGCAGGAATTTTAGATTAAGATTATAAGTAGAAACACGAATTTTAGGCACGAATTACACAAATTTTAAAAGCCGTGAGCAGAGAGCTGAGCATAGAACGCGACCTTTGAATTCATGTCTTAGGAAACTTCTATAAACTAAAAAATCCAAGGATCTAAAAATTCAAAAGGTAAACATGAATTTTAGGCATGATTACACGGATTAGATTTCATTCTTGGACAGGTCGCGACCTGTCCCTACCTAATACCTACTTCTCTACCTCAAAAAACACTTCACTACCCAATCTGGGTGCGATGGAATTTTTACAATCTTCGTATCTTAGAATGCTAAACTTCAAACCAAAAATTCTCTTATATTCCTCATCTCCTGATATAAATGGAGGTCCGGGTACACCAAGTGGTTTATTGAAAAGTACGCCGGCAATTTTACCTCCGGGAACCAACAATTCAAAACATTTTTCCATATACTTTTTCCGCATGGACGGCGAAAGGGTGCAAAAGAAAGTTTGCTCCAGGATGAGGTCATAGCTGCCTGTATGTTTGAAAAAATCAGCACAAACAATTTTAATAGGTTTGTCTTTATATTTTTCTGCAATTTTTTTTGTTACAACTTCCGAAATATCAATCAGTGTAACATTCGTGAATCCTTTGTTCAGGAGATAATCTGCTTCGTGTGCATTTCCACAACCCGGAATCAGGATTCGTAATTCTTTATCAAAGATTGCATCAATGTATTGAGTAAGCGGAGGTGAAGCCTGGTGCATATCCCATCCTGTTTGTCCGCCGTTATAGCGATCATTCCAATATTCCGCGTTTAAAATAAAGTCGTTTTCTTCTTCTTGATTGTTTAATTGATCAGGCATATAAAATAAAATTTTACATTCGGTCGGGCACTTTGATCCCTAATAAATGAAGCGCACTTTTAATTACATTGGCTGTCATAACAGACAACCGTATACGTAATTGTTTTTTCTCTTCGTTTTCGGCATTTGCTACGGAATGTTCAGAATAGAATGAATTGAATAATTTAGCCAAATGATAAACATAATTGGCGATGACAGCAGGGGTCATTTCTTTGGCTGCATCCTGAATGGCATTATTATATTTTTCCAGGGTAATGATCAATTCTCTTTCCAGGGGTAATAATGCATTAGGTTCTAGAGTTTCCGTAGCATTGATATCATTTCCTTCCCCTTTTACCTTTCTCAAAATGGATTGGATCCGTGCGTAAGTATATTGAACAAATGGTCCGGTAAAGCCATGGAAATCGATACTTTCCTCCGGATTGAAAACCATACGTTTTTTAGGATCAACACGTAAGAGATAAAACTTCATAGCTCCAAGCCCTAATATTTCATATAGATCTTTTAATTCAGCTTCTGTAAAATCTTTTACTTTTCCCAATTCCTCTGTATGCTTTGCCGCGGTTTCGATCATTTCATGCACAATATCATCTGCATCTACAACTGTTCCTTCCCGGCTTTTCATTTTACCGGTCGTTAATTCCACCATTCCATAACTTAAATGGAATATTTCATCAGCAAACGGAAAACCTAATTTCCGCAATGTTTCTTTCAACACCTTCATATGATGTAATTGCTCATCCCCAATCACATAAATACTTTTATCTAAATGATATTCTTCAAATTTTTGTTTGGCAAGACCAATATCTTGTGTCATATACACAGATGTTCCATCAGCTCTCTGGAGCAATTTTTCTCCTAATTTTTCTTCAGACAAATCAATCCAAATACTTCCATCATCTTTCTTAAAAAGAATGTTTTTTTCAAGTCCTTCCTGCACGATATCCTTTCCTAAAAGGTAGGTATTGCTTTCATAATACGTATGGTCAAAATCACACCCAATGCGTTTGTACGTTTCGTCAAAACCCTTATACACCCACGCATTCATCTTTTTCCAGAGATCGATCACTTCGGGTTTGCCTTGTTCCCAATCAAGCAGCATCTGTTGAGTTTTTAGCATGATGGGTGCTTCCTTTTCTGCTTGCTCTTTCGTTAAGCCACCAGCGATTAATTCTTCTACTTGTTTTTTGTATTCATTATTAAACTGAACATAATATTCACCTACTAAATGATCGCCTTTTTGATTAGTAGATTGTGGAGTTGCTCCATTGGCAAACATTTCCCAGGCGATCATACTCTTACAAATATGAATGCCCCGATCGTTTACAATAGACGATTTGATAACGTCATTTCCATTTGCTTTCAGGATCTCTGCTACGCTCCAGCCAATAAAATTATTCCGTAAATGTCCCAGGTGTAAGGGCTTATTCGTATTTGGGGAAGAGTATTCCACCATGATCTTTTTATGCGGACCGGATGTGTTTTTTGCAAATGCTTCGGAGGCATAATGCTCATTCAATAAACCGGTTAATTGGTTGGAGGCAATTTCAAGGTTTAAAAACCCTTTGATGACATTAAAACCGGAGAAAAATTCACTGTTTTTTTTGATAAGATGTTCTCCTAATGCAGTACCTAATTTTTCAGGTGATACTTTCAAGGTTTTTACTAAAGCAAAAAGTACGATCGTGTAATCTCCCGTAAATTCAGGTTTGGTTTCATTTACCTGGAAGTCTTTTTCAGTAAAATCTTCATTGAAAATTTCCTTCAGGCTGTTTATGGCTGCGGCTTGTATGTTTTGTATAAATGTCATGTCGGTTAAAATCTGGCTGCAAATTTAATCTTAGTTGTTGAAACTGTGTAGATATCTGGAATTAGGTGTCAGGTTTTAGGTATCAGGTATCAGGTTTTAGGAATCAACCATTCTACACGAAGCATTCAACGCGCAGCATTCAACGCCACAGCATTCAACGCCACAGCATTCAACCTATCACCCTTCCGTCCATTTATCCCGTTCGTCCGGACTGAATTTCCAGGGAGCAAAATTGTTTTCAATATTACTGAACATGCCATTCCACTCCGCCGGTGCGTTACTTTCCTCCATAATCAGGGAGCGACGTAATTCGAATATGATATCCAATGGACTGATACTTACAGGACATTCCTTTACGCAGGCATTGCAGGATGTACAGGCTCTTAGTTCTTCTGCCGTGATGTAGTCGTGGAGGAGTTTTTTGCCATCATCTTTAAATTCCCCGTTTTTCTTAATGTTTGCTCTTACGTCTTCCATGCGATCACGAGTGTCCATCATGACTTTGCGGGGATTTAATAATTTACCGGTGATATTAGCAGGACAAGCGGCCGTGCATCTTCCACATTCGGTACAAGTATAGGCATCCAATAGATTTTTCCAGCTTAATTCAAAAATGTCTTTTGCCCCAAAAGCTGTTGGAGTTGCATTTTGAGCGTATTCTCCTGTGGGGGCCAATTCAGGTTTAAACATATATTGAACTTCCTTTTGCACGCTTTCCATATTATCCATTTCACCCAGTGGTTGTAGTGGTTTATAGTATGCATTGGGAAATGCCAATAAAATATGTAGATGCTTACTATACGGAAGATAATTCAGGAAGAAATAAATTCCTGTGATATGCAGCCACCAGGCACTTCTTTCAATTGCGATCAGTGTATTGGAAGACAAGTCCAGCATATAGGGAGCAAAAATGCCGGAGATAATAAAATTCCCATGATCAGGATATCCTTCATTCCATTGCAATTGAAGTGCTCTGTCCGCAGAATTCATGGTCAGGAACAAGCTCATTAAAATAATTTCTATGATCAGGATGAGGTTTGCATCTGTGCGTGGCCACCCATCCAGGTCGTGCTTCATAAAACGTTTTAATTTCAAAATATTTCTTCTTATAAGAAATACGACACAAGCGAGTAAAACCCCCAGTGCCAGGATCTCAAAAAAGTTAATTATAAAGGTGTAAAACCCGCCAAGGAATTCTGCAAACATGCGGTGAGTACCAAAAATTCCATCTAATACAATTTCTAAAACCTCAACATTAATAATAATAAAGCCCGCATAAATCACAAAATGCATAATACCCACTAATGGATACCGGAACATTTTCTTTTGTCCTAAGGCTAATAAAATGAGATTTCTCCATCTTTCCTTTTTATTATCCGAGAAATCTTCATCGCGGCCAAGGTTGATGTTAGCATAGATTGTACTCACTTTACCCCAGAAAATATAGATAGCAAAGCCTGTGAGAAGTATAAATAAAACCTGTTGTATTAGTTGCATAGTTAGAGCGAATGATAATAGAATGCTAAGATAATGGATTGCGATTTAAATTGGTATGCAGATTATTTTTGGAATAAAGGGAATGAGTGAATTGTATTAGTTTCTTCAGAAATAATGTTCATTGAATTATTTGGGTCGTGTCCTGATTTTTAGAATACTTCGCAATGATTTTGTTCGTTGAGACACCGACCACGGGGCATCCGTCGTCCGGAATGGTTGAGAAATTTCTCAATAAAAAGAAATTGAAAATGGTTTTTGAATAGCTTCATTTAATTGAAAGTTTAGAAAGAATTCCTTAATTCATAACTGGTATAGGTTCGTCGTAACCATTGCGTTTCCATGAATGGTGTCATCCAAACATTTCTTCCATTTAAGTGAAGCTGTCCATTAATATTTACTGAATTATTTGGATCGTTTTCTCCTATTTTGGTAGCTTCATTCCTAAATAGCTAAGGACATGTTGCAAACTTAAACCCTTTCCTTACTTTTACATTTTTCAAAAAAAGCCGTTTCAAAAACGAATTCATTCTTCATCTTTATCTCAAAATATATCCGTTATGTCAAACTTTGTCCTCACGAAAGAAATTGCTTACAACAAAATGCAACGCATGGCATATGAGATTATTGAGAAAAATTTTGAGGAAGATGAGATCATTTTAGCCGGAATAAAAGAAAATGGATTAATCATCGCCAAAATAATTTACGATTATTTGAAACCTGTTTTTAAAGGAAAATTGACCGTTTTAGAAATTGCACTGGATAAAAAAGCGCCTAAAAATATTTCTCTTTCTGAAGAAATTAATTTTGATGATAAAGTGGTTATTATAACGGATGATGTGAGCAATTCAGGTAGGACGCTTCTATATGCTGTTAAGCCTTTCCTGGATTTTTATCCGAAGAAAATTCAAACCCTGGTACTGGTTGAAAGAAGTTATCAGCAATTTCCATTATCTCCTGATTACGTTGGAATGTCCATCGCTACTGCTCTGTCAGAAAAAATTATCGTAGAAATAGAAGGCAAGGAAATCTCCGGTGCCCGGATAGAATATCATGCATAGGATGGAAATCAATTATTATGGTCAGTGTTAAAATACCAGCCATTTTCCTTTTAGTTTTCCATTAGATAGTTCCAGGCCGGGAGCAGGTAATTTAAATGAATTCAACACAAATAATATAACCTTTACTGCTTTCTTATTCGTTTTTATCCTCGTGAAATCAATATCCGGCGAGAGGTACCACTGGCGATAGCGTTTGATATCTCTTCTATCAAAGTTTATTGTACCATTCTTGTCAAAAGCGATGTTTTCGGTTCCGCCAAACATTCCTTCTGCTCCATAACCTACGACTATATTCAACCATTCCGGAATACCTTCCAGATGACTCAAAGATTTTATATTGGCACTGACCCAATATGATTGACCATTATAATCTTTCAAAAAGCGTTCAATGGCGCTTTTACCGTATAAATTATTTGCTCTTTTTTCCAGATCAGGAGAAGGATATGTTTTATTATGAAAAGAAAATTTTAAATTTATTTTTTGTTCATCCCAGGCAAATTCCTGGGAAACAAATATGGCGGACCCTAATATATTTGCACCAAAGTCTCCCAGGCTAAATCCATATTCTGAAGAAAAACCATCAAGAATTTCAATGATAGATTGAAAGGTAATTCCACCGAGACCTCCTAACCAAATGCGCTGGTTTCGATTTAATCCGGCCCAACGCCACATTTCCATACTGGCATTACTTACTACATAGGCATTATATACATGGCCGGCTTTATCCATTTGCAGCCATTGAGCATTATCATTAAAAAAATGAAAGGAAGAACGCGGCTGATTTTTATACCAGAGCTCACTCAGTGCGATCATAGAACCGGTATAGCCGGCAACATTCGCGACAGCAACTGCTTTCACTCTTTTCTTATTGTATGGGTAGGTTTGGACCCTGGAAGAACTGTCCAGCAAGGGCTGTTCTGTTTCTTGAGTAAAAGTTTGCTGTAAAGTATCTTGCGCCTTTACTGAATTCTGCAAAAAGAAACAGGAGAAGAAAAAACTAAAAAAAAGAAGTATTTTGTTGGGTACAAATAAAAACATGCTGCAAAAATACAAGGGAATGTTTATTGATCGAATTAAATAAAACAAAAATCAATATCTTCAAATTCTAAAATAAAAAGATGGACACAAATACAGAAAATAAAATAAGTGAATGGCTGACAGGTAATTATGACGAAGCCACTAAATCTGAAGTTGAAGAATTACAAAAGCAAGATCCGAAAGAATTAGAGGATGCCTTTTATAAAGACCTTGAATTTGGCACCGGAGGTTTACGCGGCATTATGGGGGTAGGATCCAATAGGATGAATAAATATACTGTCGGAATGGCAACCCAGGGGTATGCAAATTATTTGAAAAAATGTTTTCCCGAAGTGAAAGTGGCTATTGCGCATGATGTAAGAAATAACAGCCGGAAATTTGCGGAAATAGTAGCGAATATTTTCGCGGCAAATGATATAAAAGTTCTTTTATTTGAAGCCATCAGGCCTACACCTGAATTGAGTTTTACCATCCGTGAATATGGTTGCCAGGGTGGGGTAGTGATTACTGCGTCACATAATCCGAAAGAATATAATGGCTATAAAGCGTATTGGGATGACGGCGCTCAAATGGTACCGCCACATGACAAAAATGTTATCGGCGAAGTTGAAAAAATCAAAACGCTGGATGATGTGAAATGGTCCGGAAAGCCGGAGAACATAACAATTGTAGGTTCTGAAATTGATGAGAAATATTATAAAATGGTCAAAGGGTTAAGCGTGAACCCGGAAGCATGTAAAAGACAGCACGATCTGAAAATAGTGTACACTCCCATACACGGCACTGGTATTATGCTTGTTCCTAAAACCCTTGCTGCTTTTGGATTTGATAATGTGCATATTGTAGAAGAGCAGTCAACGCCGGATGGTAATTTTCCAACAGTGATTTATCCGAACCCGGAAGAGAAAGAAACGATGAGCATTGGTTTGAAAAAAGCCAAAGAGCTTGATGCGGACATACTGCTGGGAACAGATCCGGATGCGGATCGGGTGGGTGTTGGCGTTAAAAACAATCATGGACAATGGGTTCTTTTGAATGGAAACCAAACTGCTATGCTGGTATTTAATTACATTATAGAAGCACGGAAAAGTATGGGCCTGGCTAGGCCAAATGACATGGTGATAAAGACCATTGTTACAACGGATATGATCGATGTGATTGCCGATAAAAAAGGTATTTCCTGCTACAATACACTCACGGGCTTCAAATGGATTTCATCCCTGATCCTGGAAAAAGAAGGAAAGGAAAATTATGTGGTAGGTGGGGAGGAAAGTTTTGGCTTGATGATCGGTGACCAGGTGCGGGATAAAGACGCCGTAAGTGCCGTGGCCATTATTTGTGAAATGGCGGCGGTAGAAAAAGATAAGGGAAAAACCTTGTTTGATAAACTGATTGAACTCTATATTGAATATGGATTTTATTATGAAGAATTGATTTCCATAACCAAAAAAGGAATGGATGGTTCGAAAGAGATTGCCGCTATGATGCAGTCGTACCGTGAAAATCCGCCTTCTGAAATTGCCGGAAGTGATGTTGTTTTATTACTGGATTATCAGTTGCAGGTAAGCAAGAATTTAAAAACAGGTGCGAATGAAACCATCAATCAGCCTAAGAGCAATGTGCTTCAATTTATAACGGAGGATGGAAATAAAATATCTGCGCGGCCAAGTGGTACGGAACCAAAGATCAAGTTTTACTTTAGTGTAAATGCACCCTTGCATTCTGTGGAAGATTTCGATAAAACACAGGAACAGCTTCAAAATAAAATCAAGGAAATTATTACGTCCATGAAATTGGATTAAGTGAAAATAGTTTCGGGGAAATTTAGAAATTAATTCCCTTCATTTTAATAAAAAGAAAGTTGAACGTTACCTGCTTCTGAAACCAGTTAACTTTTTTTTTAGACATTTATAGGTATCTTATTTTTTCAAGTTAATCAAGCGTAATAAATGAATGGATTAAGCAGGTTTGTTTTCGTATTCTTATTGCTTTTCGGGAATGTCCTGCATTCTTTGGCTGCAGAGGTCGATACTATTTCGATCTATTCTGCAGCAATGAAAAAAAGCAGCAAATGTGTTATCATCCTTCCGCATTCCTATAAAGCAAATCAGGGAAAGCAGTTTCCTGTTGTCTATTTATTGCATGGATATAGTGGCAATTATTCAAATTGGATTTTGAAGGTGCCGACTTTGGGAAAATATGCAGATGAATATAATTTTATCATTGTATGCCCGGACGGAGCCTATAGCAGTTGGTATTTCGATAGTCCCTTTGACGAAAACAGCCGGTATAAAACCTATGTTGGTGTTGAGGTTCCTGCTTTCATTGATTCTGCTTATCACACCATTCCTGATAAAAATTCCCGGGCGATTTCCGGTTTAAGCATGGGTGGCCACGGAGCAATCTATTTAGCCTGGAATTTCCCGGAAACCTTCGGCGCAGCTGGAAGTATGAGCGGAGCAGTAAATCTTATGCCCTGGAAAGGTAAATATCGCTTGGAGAAAATATTGGGAGACACAACCAATAGCAATGCATTTTATAATTACTCTGTTGTAAATGCGGTGAAAAGACCTTTAGTGAATTTTCCGGCTTTGATCATAGATTGTGGAATAAATGATTCTTTTATAAATGACAACAGGTTGTTGCATTCAAACCTGATCAGCCTGGAAATTCCTCATGATTATATTGAACGACCAGGGAAGCATAATTGGGATTATTGGCAAAATTCTGTTTCTTTTCAATTGCTATTTTTTCATCATTTTTTTGAAAAGAAGTAAAAGATTTATGATTTGTTAAGAAGTGATTTGTTTTTTAAATAATTCATAATTTGTAGTTCGTTTGTTTAGATAATAAAATAAAGACCATGCTGCGACAGATCCCTCAACTCGTTTTTTTTGTACTTTGTTTTTTGGGCGCAAAAGAAATGAAGGCCCAAAAAATGTATAACGTCACCATTGAGTTGCCGGCATCTATGAGTAGCCAAAAATTTACTGTACATGTTAATGATGGGATAGAAAATACCTACATAACAGATTCCTTTACAAGAAATACATTAAACCTCACCGGTGTAATGTATTCAGATTCAATAACGTTAGATCTTCGTTATGAATTGAATAATACAAAAACCTATAGCTATAGTTATTTTGTTAATGATTCTCCTGCTAAATTCCTTTTTAAGGAAAGTTCCAAAGATGACTTAGAAGATCCTTTTGAAAATTGTGATATCACAAACGCACTGAATATTAACGAAATGCCTTTAGAACTTAAAAGAAGAGATTTTATTAAAGCTGAAGGAAATGAAATCAATCTTTTTTTGGAAAAAAATCACCCATCAAATGAAGAGAATGATTCTTTTCAAATTAAGTTTCAACAAAAGATGCAAAAGTTTATGAATAAGCAACTTGAGTTTATTGAAAAATATCCGGACGAGTATTATTCTTTTTATTTATTCCGTACGCAAATCGCTTTTCAAACGCTGTCTATATTTGAATATGATCCAATTCAAGTTCAAAAACTCAATACTTTCTTTAATACAGTTTTTTCAAAGAAGTTTACTGAAAGCAGGGAAGGTAAAGCTTTACAAGAAAAATTAAAACCTCGTCAACCAATCAAAGAAAATGCTTCTGCACCCAATTTTGAAGCAACCGATATTCATGGAAATAAAATCGCTTTAAATTCTTTGCGGGGAAAATATGTGTTGCTGGACTTTTGGGCAACATGGTGTCCTCCTTGTATGGAGCAAATTCCTTTTTTGAAAAGTTTAAGAGAAACTTATTCTGCGGATGATCTGGTCATCATTAGCATCAGCGCCGATCGTGATCGCAAGCAATTCGAGAAAGTGATCCGGGGAAAGCAAATGGATTGGATCCATATTTATGATAAAACTGTTTTGCCGGATCAATATAGCATTCGGGCTTATCCTACTTTGGTACTAATAGATGCTAATGGTGTAATTGTATATGATGGCAAAAACCAGACGTTAGAGAAATTGACAAAATTATTGAAGGAAAGATGACATTTTTCTTACAGACAAGAATATTGAAATCTTCAAAATTCTTAAAAAAAGGAATATTTTTTTCTTAATTATCAATTATAGTGTATAAAATGTTTCTATTTAAAAGTTTAAAAGTCATTAATTTGTTATCTTCTTCGATTTTGGCATGATTTTCGACTTTTATATAGTAAATCCAAATCCTACAATCCAATTATCCAAGGAAAAGCATATCCATATTAAAACCATTTTTTTAAAGATCGATTTAATTGAAAAACCGGGAAAATACAAAAAGGCAGTACATGATGTGCTGCCTTTTTTCGTAGTTATCTATTATTAACCCATTTCCGATATTGTAGGCAAAAAGGTCAAAATGATCATTCAAAACTTTTAAATCAATTCTTTTTATTTTAAAGTCCTAGGTGCCTGTTCGCCCATCTCTTACTTTCACTTTCTTTTTACCACTATTCTTTTTTTCATATTCCAATACTTCAGCGGGTTTTATTTTTTTAAGTGGTTCCTCTATCGCTATTTCTGTTTTTGGACCTTTTATTAAACGGTTGAATTCATACTCTTCGGTTTTAATAATTCTTCCTGTTGTAGGATCATAATATTTCCAGTCGCCGTGCTTTATGCTGTATGGCACAGCTTTCACTACTTTAAAACTAATGATTTCATTATTACCGGTTCCATATATTGGGATAGTATCATAGGGCTTATCAGGATTGTAAGCACGCCAGTTCTCTTCTCTTAACAATTCACCGAAGGGAGAAAAGTATTGAGATAATCCATCTTTATCTCCATACAAATAATTTTCGACAGCTATGAAATCACCTGTAGTGGTATATTTTCTCCATTGACCTTCTTTTTTATCATTAAGAAAAATCCCTTCTTCCTCATATCCTCGCTCACCTCTCAACGGATCCACATGAATGACCCATTTTCCCTGTTTTTTATTATTCTGATCTGTGGCATTGAGTGTATCACCGAGGGGAGAAATTGCAAACGTTTTATATTGTGCGAAAGTTGTTTTAAACATTATTTGCGCTATACAAAAAAAAAGCGCAAAAGGGATTATTCCTTTCAGGTTACGTTTCATATGGAAGGTATTTAAGATAATCAAATTTAAACAAAGGAGATTAGATTTTAAAGCTTTTCGTCATTGTTTGTAACAAAATTAACCAAACCTATTGGTAGACTATTTAAAAAACAAATCTCCCATTGGTATTACCGGTTAAGATGAAAATTCAGATAATCTTGTTAAAATATTCATTCTCCAATCTCTTTCTTATTACCTTCATTTGAATAAGTGAAATCTATTTTTCAAAAAACAATAAATAAACCAAAAGAATGAAAATTAACTTGCAAACATTACATTTCAAAGGCAGTGATAATTTGAAAAATTTTGTAGAAGAAAAAGTAAGCAAATTGGGAAAATTCGATAGTTCCATCATTAGCGCAGAAGTAACTCTGACAGAAGATGGTGGAGGCTTACAAAGCAAAACCTGCGATATTCGATTGATTGTTCCAGGCAACGACGATATGGTTAAGAAAAGCGCTTCATCATTTGAAGAAGCTATATCTGAAGCAGTGAGTACTTTGCAATCAATATTGACCGCAAAAAAATAAATTTCAATCAGATATTGAATCGAATTTATTTTTGCCACTTATTCAATGGTATTAACAGGCAAACTAATCAACCGGGAAAATCAGATCAATCAAGGTTTATTTTCCTGGTTTTTTTATGTCGTTTAAAATGCAAGATCGGTTACCAGCCCATAATGATCTGAATAAGGAACGGTTAACCGTTTGAATTGAGTTACTTTAAATATTTTATCAGCCAGGATATAATCGATCCGTAAAGTGGGAGAGAGGAACCTGAAAGTCCGCCCGATAAAAGTTCCTTTTTCCAGGAAAGCATCCTGCAAATTTCCCTTGATTTTAAAATAAGTGCTCGAGTTTGGCACATCATTAAAATCCCCTGTTATGATTACTGGGTAAGGGCTTTCAGCAATTTTTGAACTCACTAAAACTGCCTGCTCATATCTGAATTCATATCCTCTTTTCAATTTTGAGATCAATGTTCTGGATCCGTGTAATTTGGGATTTTTTCCTGTCTTAATCAGATTGAAATTGTCATAATCTGATCCTTCAAAACGCACAGATTGCAAATGAGTTGTCATAAGCCTGAACGTTTTCCCCGCCACATTTATATCTGTTTGTAATAAATGCTCTCCCACCTCATCGTCACTAAATGCAAAATCAACAGAATTACTCATGGGATACTTGGAAAAAATGGCGGTGCCCATGAAATATCTATAAGAATTAGCATCGTAAGGAATAAAATAATGATTTTTATAACCCATTTTTTCTAAAGCAAGGATATTCGATTTTTCCTCTTTTTTATTTTTGAATTCAAAAAATTCCTGGATACATAGTACATCTGCCTGTTGGTCTTTTACGAGCTCCAGCATCTTATCCCTGTATGAATTTTGATTTCCATTTTCGAGATTATCCCAACTGGAAACATTCCAATGTAAAACCCGTATTGTTTCCGGCGCTTTATTCATGGCGAATTTTGTAGGAGAATTGAAGGCGAATACAGAGAATACCTGTTTATATCCGATCAAAAGAACGATAAGGGATACCAGCCACCATCTGGATCTAAAAATAATCCACAGAATAATAAAGCCAACCAGTGCAAAGAATATTAATGGAAAACCTAGACCTAAGATCGCAATGAACCACAGAATTTCTGTATTGACAAAAGGAAGTAGGCAGGTTAAGAGGTAACAAATAATTACTCCAATATTTACTAAAACCAATATTTTTTTTAGAATGGGAAGTTTTATTTGAGACATTAAATATCGATTATCAAAATTGAGGCGGCAAGATAATGATCTGATTTATTATTTTATGTAAGAAAATGCTATTTTTTAAAGATGAATTAGAATGCATTTGTAAAATGAAGTTAATTTCTAAAGGAACACCATTAAAAACAGGGAGGGAAGTAAAAACACCAATTAAACTTTTTTGAGGTTATTTTTGTCCGACTGCATGGAAGAAATGAACTCTTCTATGCCACCTGAAATAAAATTAGCTTTTCTGTCAACATTTTTGGAATGCTGATTGTCAAGGATTAACCAAGATCAAAAAACAAATAGTATGAAAAAATTATACCTGGCAGGATTGCCCCTTTTATTATTGTTTACGGGTTGTGATACGGCCAAAAGCATTTTAGGATCCATGGGAAATGGAAATTTAAGCACACAGGAAGTTGCTATGGGGTTAAAGGAAGCTCTCCAGGTAGGTACAGATTCCGCGACTTTTCGTTTGGGAGCAACCGATGGGTTTTTTAAAAATAATATGATTAAAATTTTAATGCCTCCGGAAGCGGTTAAAGTTGAAAAGACATTAAGAGATGTCGGGATGGGAAATGTGGTGGATAAAGCAGTTTTGTCCATGAACCGTGCGGCAGAAGATGCTTCCAAATATGTTGGAAATATTTTCCTGAATGCAATAAAATCAATGACCATACAGGATGCTTTTGGAATTTTACGTGGTGGTGACTTTGCTGCTACTAATTTTCTTAAAGAAAAAACGACTGCGCAATTAACGGCCGCTTTTTCGCCGATCATCGGGAAATCACTTCAAACGACGGATGCTACAAAATATTGGAAAGACGTGTTCTCAGTCTACAACACTTTTAGCAATCAGCCGGTTAATACAGATCTGCAGGCATATGTAACTGAAAAGGCCCTGGCCGGTTTATTCTATAATATAGGTTTGGAGGAACAAAAGATCAGGACTAATCCGGCAGCTCGTATAACAGATCTGTTGAAAAAAGTATTTGGTGGAAATAGTGCTGCCACTCCCGGTGGCTTTGGTTTTTAAGTTATTTTGATAAAATCAAGTAAAGGAATGACTGCTTTTATTTTTCAAGATCAGAAATTATAGATGTGGAAATCATTTCTTTAAAATAAACCCTTCTATTTTATTAAAATACCTTACTTTTGCATCCGTTTTAGAATTTTATGTTTTGACTAAAGCTGTTTTTTAAAAACATATTACCCGCATGGCTCCATAAGTTTTCGTCTGTTCGAAACGCCGGCAAGGGTGTAAAAATAAAAAAATTAATAATGCCAAAGGTTAAAACCAACTCAAGCGCAAAGAAGCGCTTCAAAGTGACCGGTACCGGTGAAATTCTATTTCAGAAAGCTTTTAAGCGTCACATCCTAACAAAAAAATCTACTAAACGCAAGCGTGGTATGCGTATTTTAGGTACAATACATCCGGCTAACAAACCATTTGTTATGCGTTTGCTAAGACTTAAATAAGATTTAAAACATTTAAAAACCGATTAGGGTTTTTGGTAATTACCAGAGCCCAAAATTCTAAAATATTAATTATGCCACGTTCATCAAATAAAGTAGCATCCAGAGCAAGAAGAAAAAGAGTCCTTAAATCCGCAAAAGGTTTTTACGGTAAAAGGAAAAATGTTTATACCGTTGCCAAAAACGTAATGGAAAAAGGTATGACCTATAGTTATGTAGGCCGTAAACTTAAGAAGCGTGAGTATCGTGCTCTTTGGATCGCGCGTATCAATGCAGCCGTAAGAGAAGAAGGAATGACTTATAGCGAATTTATCTTTAAACTTCGTATAAAAGAAATTAACCTGAACAGAAAAATGCTTGCCGATATGGCAATGAATGAACCTGAAACATTCAAGAGCCTGATTGTTTCAGTTAAGTAATTTCAAAACTAATTTTTGATTTAAACCGTCCCCAAAAAATCGGGACGGTTTTTTTTTGGCATTTCAAATGCCTTTGGAATGAAGCAGGAAGTGATTTTATAATTGATTTTTCTGTTTTTTTATCTTCCAATAATTATCTTTGTAAATCTTTTAAAGCCTTTACTTATTAATGAATCATACTTACAACGACCTCGTACAGCAAACATTTGATTTCCCCCAGGAAGGGTTTGAATTAAAAAACGGTTACCTGGAATATAATGGAGTAGATGTAAAAGCGCTGATTGATAAATATGGTACGCCCCTTAAGTTTACATTTCTTCCGAAAATTGGAATGCAAATAAATAAGGCTAAAAAGATGTTTGAAAATGCTATTAAAAAGCATAAATATGAGGGTGAATATCATTACTGTTATTGTACTAAAAGCTCTCATTTTTCATTTGTGATAGAAGAAACGCTGAAATATGGTGTTCATTTGGAGACATCCTATGCTTACGATATTGAAATAATCAATAAGTTATACGAAAGCAAAAAAATTGATAAGGATATTTATATTATTTGCAATGGTTTTAAGCAGAAATCTTATACCAGCCGCATTGCGAAACTTATAAATACTGGATTTAAAAATGTAATCCCCGTTCTGGATAATAAAGATGAATTAAAAGCTTATCGGAAGTCTGTTCGAAAACCATTTAATATTGGCATTCGTGTAGCCGCGGAAGAAGAGCCTAATTTTCCATTTTATACTTCACGCTTAGGCATACGTACAAAAGATATCTTAGAATTTTATGTAGATGAAATAGAAGGAAACGAAGATCGTTTCCAGTTGAAGATGTTGCACATTTTTCTAAATAAAGGAATTAAAGATGATGTGTATTACTGGAGTGAATTGAATAAAGTGATCAACCTCTATTGCCAACTTAGAAAAATTTGTCCGGAACTTGATTCAATCAATATTGGTGGCGGATTCCCCATAAAACACTCTCTTGGGTTTGACTACGATTACCAGCTAATGATTAATGAAATCGTTCGGAATATTAAAGTAGCCTGTAAGAAATCCAAGGTTCCAATGCCGAATATATTTACTGAATTTGGAAGTTATACAGTTGGTGAAAGTATGGCGCATATTTACAGCATCATCGGTCAGAAAATGCAGAATGACCGCGAAACCTGGTATATGATTGATTCTTCTTTTATCACTACTTTACCCGACACATGGGGTATCGGTGAGAAGTTTCTGATGCTTCCCATCAATAAATGGAAAGAGGAATATCAACGGGTAACGCTTGGTGGAATTACTTGTGATAGTCATGATTACTATGATTCTGAAGAACACATTAACGAGGTATTTTTGCCTAAAATTAATGGCGAAGCAGAGCCTTTATATGTTGGCTTCTTTCACACAGGTGCATACCAGGATCAAATCAGTGGATATGGAGGAATCAAGCATTGTCTGATTCCATCTCCTAAATATATCATTATTGATTATGATAAAAATGGCAAACAGATTGACTGGTTATATGCCAAAGAGCAAAGTGCACAAAGCATGTTGAAGATTTTGGGGTACAAATAAAATAGTTTGAAGTTTGAAGTTTGTAGTTTATAGGTAAGCGCACAGCTGAAAGCTCAAAGCTATTAGCTGATAGCTGGTTACTCATTGCCCTTCATCCACTTTTGTTTTTTTCTTATTACTTTATTTCCGATGTTTACAGATATAAATCTTTAAACACAGATATGATTATTAAAAGAATAACACTTGTTGTATTTTGCTTATTTTCTGTTTCATTTATAGTTTCTGCACAATCTAATTACTGGCAGCAGCAAGTAAAATATGTGATTAAAGCAGATGTGGATGCTGAGAAAAATCTGATCCATGGCACTCAAACCTTAGAGTACACAAATAATTCCCCGGATGATTTAAAAAAAGTGTTTTTTAATCTTTATTGGAATGCCTTTCAGCCCGGGAGCGAAATGGATGTAAGAAGCAGGGAGTTAGGGAAAACGCTTGTTGGTGGCCGCCCTGACTGGGATGGAAGAGTAAAGGACAGGATCTCAAAACTTAGTCCTACAGAAATTGGATACAATAAAGTGACATCCTTAAAAATAAATGGTGTAGCCCAGCAGATGAATGTGGTTGGAACAATTCTGGAGGTAAATCTCTTAAAACCAATTAAATCAAAAAGCAAAGTAATTTTTAATATTGAATTTGAAGCACAGGTACCGATTCAAATCAGGAGAAGCGGGCGGGATAGTGAAGAAGGAGTTAGATATAGTATGAGTCAGTGGTTCCCTAAAATGGTTGCTTATGATTTTGAAGGATGGCATCCGGCGCAATATGTTGCCCGGGAATTTTATGCTCCCTTCGGAGATTTTGATGTCACTATCAATATTGATAAAACCTATAAGCTTGCCGGTACGGGAGTTTTGATGAATGCCTCAGAGATTGGTTGGGGCTATGATAAACCCGGCACTCCTTTAAAAAATATTTCTGCAAAAAAACGTACCTGGCATTTTGTAGGAAAAAATGTGCATGATTTTGTATGGGCAGCCGATCCGGATTATGAGCATATTGCGAAAAAGAGAGATGGTGTGGATCTGCATGTAATCTATAAAAAAGGCACACCAAAAGTCCGGGAAAGTTGGGAAAAAGTGATGGATGCTGCATACGCTGTATTGCCTTATATTGAAAAAAGATTTGGGAAATACCCTTATCCGCAATATTCATTTATTCAGGGTGGAGACGGAGGAATGGAATATGCAATGGCGACCTTAATAAAAGGGCCTGGACTTGGAACAGTGTTTCATGAGTGGATGCACAACTGGTATCATATGGTTTTGGCTACCAATGAAATTAGTCATCCATGGATGGATGAAGGATTTACCAGTTGGTCTTCAACCGAAGTACAAGCCTACTACAATCAAACTTTAATAACTCCTGAGGTTAAACTTCCATTAAAGGTAGATCACCAGGGTTCCTACAAAGGATATTATAACCTTGTAAAAAGTGGCCTGTCGGAACCAATGACAACCTATGCGGATCATTATGAAACTAATTTTGCCTTCAGTGTAAATTCGTATAGTAAAGGGGCTATTTATGTGGAGCAACTTGCCTATATCGTTGGCGAATCAGTAAGAAACAATATTTTAATGGAGTATTACAATCGCTGGAAATTCAAACATCCAACTCCCAATGATTTTATAAGGGTGGCAGAAGATGTGAGTGGAATGCAATTGGATTGGTATAACGAATATTGGTTAAATACTACCAAGACAATCGATTATAAAATTGATAGTCTTTGGGAAGATGATGGTATTTCTAAAGTAAGATTAAGCAGGATAGGGTATATGCCTATGCCGATTGACCTGAAATTAACTTTTAAGGATAGTACTTCTGAAATGCATTACATACCTCTGGATCTTATGTTTGGTAAAAAACCGGCAGAAGATAAAGGAGTCCGGGTTGTACATTCAGAATGGAATTGGACAAATCCAACCTATATAGTAGAATTTAAGCACCGCCTTACAAACTTAGTTTCTGTGGAAATAGATCCATCTAAGCGAATGGCTGACGTAGATCAGAAGAATAATGTACTGCAGTTGAACTGGTAGTAGAATGGGATCAGGAGGGGTAAGGTATCAGGTATCAGATATCAGGTATCAGCTATATGTGTATGGAAACTTGAGAAAAACTCCTAACTCCTAACTCTTAACTTTAAACGTATAATATATATTTCACCTTAAAAAACTCCTCCTCAAACAATTTATCTATTTCAGTTACACGTGGTCGTAAACCGCTGTCGTGAATTTCTTTTGAAAGATCACCACCTTTCAGGCAAATCAAACCTGTGAGCTTTTTAGGCTGATCAACAGTCTTCTTTTTGAGCAAAGGTTTGCTCCAGAACCAAAGATCTTTTAAGGGCGCTACAGCCCGCGAAACAACAATATCAAATTTTCTGTCTTTAATATCCTCAGCCCGTGTGTGCTGTACCGTTACATTCGTTAAACCGATTTCTTCTACCACCGCTTCTACTACTTTTAATTTTTTATTTATGCTGTCCACAAGGTGGAAATGAACCTCTGGAAAAAATATTGCCAAAGGAATACCCGGAAAGCCTCCGCCAGCTCCAAGATCCATTATTTCATAACCTGCCGGTATGTCAAATTGAGCAGCTATGGATAAAGAATGTAAAACATGATGTTCATAAAAATTGTCCATGTCTTTTCTTGAAATCACATTTATTTTTTGATTCCATTCTTCATAAAGGGCTTTTAATGCGCCAAGTTGCTGTAATTGTTTATCAGAAAAATCAGAAAAGTATTTTGTAATGATTTGCATAAAATTGTTATTTATTGGAATATTCACGGGTCGGATAAATTACCGGCAAAATTAGATGTAAAATTTCTTTACCGTGCAATTGGTAAGGTAAGCTTTTGAAAAAGATCTTCACTTTCCGGATCCTTTTTTCAATGCTATTATTTCCACTGTCTTTTCGGTTTTTTTACCAGCGTTCCGGCAAAGAAAATATAATAGAAAAACATGGACACATCAAAGAATAGGAACCAGGGGAAAAGGTCTTTTTCATTCAGCTTCCTGGTCGTTTTGTAAAAAATGACCAATTGTGAAATGAACCGGATCGCAAATACGCCTAGAACCCATCTCCAGTCGAAATAGATTAATGTGAAAACGAAAAGAGGGTAGTAAATAAATTGAGAAAAAGCATAAAGTCCCAGAAGGAATTTATGGAGTCCTTTATAATATTTGCTGGTCGTATAATGCCTTGATTTTTGCCGCACCCATTGTTTCCAGGAAGTTGCCGGTTCTGAAAGGGTGAAAGAATCAGGATCAATTACAATGGCTGTATTTTTCTTAGTAGCTACTTTATTTATAAATAAATCATCATCGCCACCCGGCACATGGTTATGTGCAGAGAATCCTTTATTCCTAAAAAAAATAGATTTTTTATAACTTAGGTTTCGCCCAACGCCCATATAAGTAAGGCCACTTTGGGCATAGGATAAATATTGTAAGGCGGTATGAAAGGTTTCCCAGCGGACAATTTTATTGAAGAATCCTTTGCGCTTTTTTAAAGGTCCGTACCCTAAAACAATTTCGATATCATCATGATATCCCCCCTGCATTTTATCAATCCAAAATTCTGAAGCAGGAACACAATCTGCATCTGTCAATAATACAATTTCGTGTTTTGCTGTTTTAATTCCCACGCTGAGTGGATACTTTTTTCCGGGAATGAATTGGGCTTCCTGCGTCAATTCTACCAGTTTCATTTGTTTGAATTCTTTGTTTAGTTCCTGGAGAATATATTTTGATTCATCGAAGGAATTATCATTGACTACAATGATTTCGTGTGTGGTGCTATATTTTTGTACCAAAGCGCCGGGTAAATTTCTTACTAAATTTTCTGCTTCATCCCGGGCGCAAATAATCACAGAAACCGGGTGAGTTTGGGTGATGTTCCGATCCTTTTTTTTATAAAATGCCAACCGGGTAAAAAAGAAAAAATAATAAAATAATTGTATCAAACTGATGATGCAAAATGATATAAAAAGAATATTTCCCGCGTTAGTTAAAAAGTCAGTCAGCTTCATGTAATTGCAAACATACGGGGAAAATGGTTGAATATTGTGTGTTGAATGCTTCGCGTTGAATGCTGTGCGTTGAATATTTCGCATTGAATGCTTTGCGTTGAATGCTTCGCGTTGAATGCTTCGCGTTGAATGCTTCGCGTTGAATGCTGTGCGTTGAATGCTGTGCGTTGAATGCTTTGCGTTGAATACTTCGTGTTGGATGCTGTGCGTTGAATACTTCGTGTTGGATACTTCGTGTTGAATGTTTTGCATTGAATTACCCGTATGAATACTGTTCTGTGAATTTCCAGCACCAATGTATAGGGTGTTTGAATTATCTTCGACTTTGAATATCTGATATTTAGAACTTGAGAAAGATTTTGATTTAGTACCTCAACCCTCAATCCTCACCTACAACCTACAACCTGATACCTAAAACCTGATACCTGATACCTAAAACCTGATACCTGATACCTGATACCTGATACCTGATACCTAAAACCTGATACCTACAACCCGATACCTAACCCCTATGCCCTTCAAACAAAACGTTTATCAATATTTTCTTCAAATGGCTGAAGAAAGAGTGGCTTCCCTTCAGAAAGTATTGGCTGATCTAAAGGATAGTGCCGGAAATGAAACGAAAAGCACAGCAGGGGATAAGCACGAGGTAGGTTTGGCCATGCTGCAAATAGAACAGGCAAACGCGGGAAGCCAATTAGAGGATGCTCTTTCGAAAAAAAATGCTCTTGAGAAAATCAACCCGGATAATAAAGCGGATGTAGTTGTAAACGGAAGTCTGTTGAAAACCAACAGGGGTTATTTGTTTCTATGTACAGCTCTTGGTAAAGCGGAAGTTGATGGTGAAAAAGTAATCGCACTTTCTCCTCAATCGCCCCTGGGGCAAAAGCTTGTGGGACTAACTTCCGGACAAACAGCGGAAATAAACGGAACTCAATATTTTATTGAATCTATACATTGATTAAAGAATCTTTCTTCACCTAAAACCTACTACCTCATACCCAAAACCTAATTCATCATCAGCACATTCACACTTCTCTGTAAAATATTAAAAGCGATCTCTGCCATCAGGTTTTCTTTATCCAGCGTTGGATTTACTTCGGTAATTTCAAAACAGCAAATCTTCCGGTTCTGCATAAACTTGCTCACCAGGTCTTCTGCTTCTCTTTCCCGCAAGCCATTGCTCACGGGCGTTCCTGTACCACGGGATATGGATGAATCCAGGCAATCCACATCAAAACTTACA
Source organism: Chitinophagales bacterium (assembly GCA_038235345.1). Classification (GTDB taxonomy): domain Bacteria; phylum Bacteroidota; class Bacteroidia; order Chitinophagales; family Chitinophagaceae; genus Ginsengibacter. The sequence continues at coordinate 5,041 of JBBSUB010000011.1, read as the reverse complement.
TAGATGTCTGTGCATTCATTTAAATAGCGTAAAGCCGACCGGACAACACTCTCAGCACCTTTACGACGGAGTTCGCTGGTCGTAATAACTTTCATGCCGTGCTTATCGATCAAAAATTTCTCTTCTTTTTCATAGTCCCTTAAACCTATAAAAACAACATCTGCCGGGTCAACTTTCGGTGATTTTTTACCCATGGTTTTCAACTGATTCCACTGCTTTTTTGTAACCTCATCCAGGTCGTGCACTTTACTTTCTATATTATCCTCACCTATTGAAACAGACAAAGGCATACCATGAATATTTCCTGAAGGAGTTGTATATGGTGTATGAAGATCCGCATGAGCATCAATCCAAATGACTCCTAATCGACTATTGGGTTTTGCTGCTTTTATTCCGGCTATAGTGCCGCCGGCATTGCTATGATCCCCACTGAGAACCATCGGAAAAAAGTTATTTTTAATGGTGTCTTCCACAGCTTTTGATATTCTTTCATACATGGTCAATACACCGGAAAGTCTTTTGGCATAAGGAGAGTGAATAGGTTCAAAAAGGAGTTGGTTTTCAGTTTTGACTTTTTCGGATGGAAAGTGAACAAAAAAATTGCTCATAAAGTCAAGGGCTGCTATTTTAACAGCCTCTACACCCAGGCTTGCACCTCTTGTACCAGCTCCAATTTCACTTGGTACCTCAATTAATTTAATATTTTTCATAAAAGGTTTTCAGTTCCATTTTGCGGCAAGGTAATTCTTCCAATCATTAATAAAAAAAACAAGCCTGTTTTTTTTAATGAATAATTAATGACAGGGATGCGGCTGGTTGCTGGTATAAGAAAAGTTCTTTTAAAAAGAAATGCTTCCGGCGATGAGTTGCACATCAAACGGAAGCATTGCTTTTATAAAATTGCCGGATGTTGTTTCCTTAAAAAGTATTTAATGGAACCTTATCCATCATCTTATCCCGGAATTGCCAGGATAGGAACTGTACTATGATAGGCAAGTTTCTTAGTATGACTCGTTTTGAACAACTGGCTCAAAAAACTATGCTTTCGTGGAACGGATATAATCACATCAATCTCTTTAGTTTCTACATAACTATTAATGCCATCCAGTACATCATAAGCTCTTAAGAAAGAAAAATTTGGATCATATTTTCCTAGTTTATCTTCCATAGCGCTTCTTTCAAGTTTGAATTCTTCTGTTAATTCAACAAAGTGCTCACTATCCACATTTAAAATATCCAGTTCCGGTTTAAAGGTATCCAGTATATTTTGCAAAGCTGCAAATGGCGTTGTGCGGGCTACATCTTTAAAGTCAGATATAAATACGCCATGTTTAAACCCGGTAAAATGAGCTTCTGCCGGTATGATCATAACGGGGCAGGAAATATGCCTGATAACATTCAGCGTGTTGGTTCCCATAAATACCTGAGTGATCCTTGAACTTCCCGTGATACCCATGATTACCATGTCTGTATAATGGCCCATCACATAATCCTTTATACTTTCCAGGAAAGAACCCTCTTCCGCAACAATAGATATACTCTCACTATTGCCGCCATTTATTTTTGTTACCACTTCCTGAAGTGCTTCTTCAGATACTTTTTGTCTTGACCCTTCTTCTTTAGATGAAAGCGTTGCAAAACTGATTTTACTGTAAACATGATAAAGAGTTATATGGGCTTCGGGAACATCTTTTGTAAGCCCGATAGCATATTTAGCAGCATTTATTGATGTATCGGAAAAATCAATCGGTACCAGGAAATTTTTCATTTGACTTTAATTTAAAATGTTTGCCAGGTTGAATTTTCAACCTGTGGTTAAAATATTAAACTGATTATTAAGGGATTCATTATACAAAGTATTTTACAAATCTATAGCATCAAGGTTACAAAAGAACAATTATAAGAAAAATATAATAGGATAATTGGTACTGTGAGGAAGGTGTGCATAACTAAAAATACTGTACGGATGGCAGCTATAAGTTCTTTCTGAAAAGGTGGTTATATTTGCGGAACTGAGAATAATGCATTCCAGACATATAAAAAAGTAACAGGAAGATTAAATAAAGGAAACCGTGAGATTAAAGAGTTTGGAAATTAAGGGATTTAAGAGTTTTGCAGATAAAACAGTCATTAATTTTGACGAAGGTATCACCGGGGTTATCGGCCCGAATGGCTGTGGAAAAAGTAATATTATTGACAGTATTCGTTGGGTAATCGGGGAACAGAAAATTAGCCAGCTCCGGAGTGAAAACCTGGAGAGCCTGGTGTTCAATGGTTCTAAAAACCGTAACCCAAGCGGTCTTGCTGAAGTGAGCCTTACATTTGAAAATACCAAAAACTTATTACCTACAGAATTTAATACGGTAACGGTAACCCGTAAATATTACAAAAACGGAGAAAGTGAATATCGCCTGAATGATGTAAGCTGCCGTTTAAAAGATATTCATAATCTCTTTATGGATACAGGTATCAGCACAGATAGTTATGCTATTATAGAATTAGGAATGGTAGATGATATTATTAAGGATAAGGAAAATAGCCGTAGAAGAATGCTGGAACAGGCAGCAGGAATTACCATTTATAAAACCCGAAAACGGGAAGCAAAACTAAAGTTAGATGCTACAGAGCAGGACCTTGCCCGTATTGAGGATTTATTATTTGAAATTAATAACCAGTTAAAAACATTGGAGAGCCAGGCAAAAAAGGCAGAGAAATATTATGAAATAAAGAAAGAATACCGGGAAGTAAGTATTGAACTGGCCAAAGCATCTCTGGAAGGATTCAATGATACCTACCGTGAATTAAACGAAAAGCAAAAATCAGAAACAGACAAAAAGATTGAACTCGAAGCAATTATTGCTACGGAAGAAGCAGCTCTGGAGAAAGAGAAAGTTGGATTTATAGAAAAAGAAAAATCACTTCAGGCGCTACAGCAGGCTTTTAATGAATTAAATGATGCTGTTCGGAAAAAAGAGAATGAAAAGAATTTAACGGCGCAAAGACTTCAATACCTGAAAGAAAAAGAAACCAATTTAAAGGACTTTTTATTGAAGGCAGAAGGCCAGTTAAAGGGGATTAATGAAAGCATTGAATTTACAAAATCTCAAATAGGAGATGAGGCGTCAAAACTTGGAGCACAGAAAGATTTACTGGATGAACTGAGAAATAAATCAGAAGAAAAGCGAAAGATATTTGACGAGAAAAGAAGTGCCTCGGATGCCTTACGGCAAAGGCAGATGTCCCTGCAACGGAATCACTTTGAGGCAGAAAAAAAAGTGGCTGTCGCGGATACGTCCATCAGTAATTTGCAGCGCACTATAATCCAGATAGAACAGGAACAAACTCAGCGTGTAGATTCCTTAGTTAAACTTGAAGTAGAAAAAAAACAGAAAGAAGAAAATCTGGATGAAAAAAAGAATGTGCTGGAGCAAATAAAAAAGCACAACGAATTTACTAAGGAACAAATTCTTGAAACGCAGGCCGGCCTGGAGAAATTGAGAGCAAAACTAGCGGAAGAAAACCGCCTCCTGGATTCGAAGCAAAATGAATACGATCTGTTGAAAAGTCTTATTGATAAAATGGAAGGCTATCCGGAAAGTGTGAAATTTTTGCATAATAATCCATCCTGGAATCATACGGCACCGTTACTTTCAGATATTATTTATGTGAGAGAAGAATATCGTGCGGCTGTAGAAAATGTTCTTGATCCATATCTCAATTATTATGTAGTTGAAAATTTAAATGAAGGGATTACAGCCGTTCAATTATTGGATACGCATAAGAAGGGAAAGGCGAAGTTTTTTCTGTTGGACCAGTTGAATGAGGTAGAAATGAAAGCGGAGATTTACGTGCCGGGAGCCTTGCGGGCAATGGATGTAATTGAAATAGATGACAAATATAAAAAGCTGGCGTCATATTTATTAGGCGATGTGTTTATAGCTGAAGATGAAGCGGCTTTGCAAAATAGTAACGGTCACGTGATGTTGCAGAAAGAAGGAAAATATGTAAAGGGAAAATATTTTCTTACCGGTGGAAGTATCGGATTATTTGAAGGTAAAAAGATCGGTCGTGCGAAAAATCTGGAAAAGTTAGCAGAGCAAATTTCCGCGCAAAGTGAAAAGGTGAAGGAGTTAAAGGCCTTGATAGCCCAAAAGTCCGGCGAAGTAGTTGCCTATAATGAGCAGTTAAAGGAAAATGCTTTACAGCAAACGCAGCAGTCTATCAATGAACTCATCAACGCATCATTTTCTATTCAGAATAAGATTGAAAATATTCTGCATCAAAAAGGAAATGCCGAAAGGAAGCTGGAAGAAATGAATGACCAGTTAGAGGATAATCAAACGGCGATTTATGAAACGCGGAATTTACTCGAAACTTTGGTGCTGCAGGTAAATGAGCATGATGCGAAAATGAAAATCGCCGCGGCTGATTTTGTGGAGTCTGAAAAAGCGTTTACGGAAATAAACAGTTTGTTCAATGAAAGTAACCTTCAACTGACACGTCAGCAAAGTAAAGTGAATGCGCTCAACCAGGAATTGGAATTTAAAACCCGCCAGTTTACAGATTTGAGCAACCAGAGTGAAACCAGTAAAAAGCAATTAGCGGAATCAGCTCAAAACATATCTGATGCTACTACAGAATTGAACAAAACCGGTGAAGAGGTAATGTCTTTATTTAAGAAAAAGGATGAAGAGGAAAAGAGGCTCAATGAGGCGGACCAGGCATATTATAATTTCAGGAATCAATTAAGTGAAAAAGAAACAGCCTTACGCCAGAAGCAAAAAGCAAAGGAACAAACAGATGTTTTATTAAATGAGGTGAAGGATAAATTGAATGAACTGAAACTGCACCTGGCAGGAATGAAGGAGCGGTTACATGTAGAATTCCGGGTGAATCTGGATGATATTTTGGATGAAGAAAGATCTTCAAATGTGTCTTCTGAGGAGTTGCAGGCTAAGTCTGACAGGATGAAAAAACGCCTTGAAAATATAGGTGAAATAAATCCGACAGCTATTGAGGCATTTACCGAAATGAAGAAGCG
>JBBSUB010000010.1:0-41738 GCA_038235345.1 Chitinophagales bacterium | reverse complement strand
TAATTAATGCATTTATTAACGATTTTCAATCAGTTTATAATAAACCTTTATCCGCTAAAGGATTACTTTTGCCAAAATAAAAAATAACCTGATAACATAATGTACACGATCATCAGTGGAACAAACAGGATAGACAGTCATACAGAAAAAGTAGCCAAAGCCTATCAAAATATATTGAGAGCGAAAAATATTAATGCAGAAATATTTACATTAAAGGATATAGACCTGATAAATAAGAAGGAGGAATTTTTACAAAAAGAGAGGGAGATCCTCATTCCTTCAAAAAAATTCCTATTTATTATTCCGGAATATAATGGCTCCTATCCCGGAATACTAAAAATGATGATCGATTATTCCGATATTAGAAATACCTGGCATTTTAAAAAAGCACTGCTCACAGGAGTTGCTTCCGGCAGAGCAGGCAATCTTCGCGGCATGGATCACCTGGCTGATACCTTACACTACCTAAAAATGAACGTTTATTATAATAAATTGCCCATCTCTTCCATAAACCAGGTCATGGATAAGGAAGGTCATTTGAATGCAGAAACTATCCAGGTCATAAATGCCCAGGTAGATGAATACATAGCTTATTAGGTTTTGACGAATTAATTCTTCTTTATGAAAACTCCCCTCATGGTCTTTGTGTTGATAGCCATTTTAATTTTATTGGACTTGTATCTTTTTACAGCGATAAGAGCTCTTTCTGCCTCATTTCTTCCAAGAACAAAATCCATCATTTTTTACACTTATTGGTTTTTAACATTTATAACCATCAGCACAATCCTTTTTCTTGCATTCAGTGATCCGACGCTAATTTCCAGGGTAACAAGAAGTTATCTTTTTGCGATAATAATCGGGTTGACCGTATCTAAAATTGCAGCTGCTGCTTTTTTCCTGATTGATGATGTTCGCCGTTTAATTCAATGGATAGTGGCGAAATTTATGTTTACAAATACAGAAGTAGCTCAAATAAATAATGATACGATCAGCCGCTCCGTATTTTTAAGCTGGGCAGGTATTGCCGCAGGAAGTACTCTTTTCGGAAGCCTGATGTATGGATTTACAAATAAATACAATTACACGGTTAAGCGGGTTAAATTGTCTTTTGATAATTTACCTAAGGCATTTAAAGGTTTCAAGATCGTTCACATCAGTGATATTCACGCCGGCAGTTTTACGAACAAAAAAGCAGTGGAACATGGAGTAGAAATGATTTTAGCTGAGAAGGCTGATATGACTATTTTCAGTGGAGACCTCGTAAATGACCGGGCAACTGAAATGCATGATTACATGGATGTCTTCGGAAAAGTAACTGCTCCGTATGGTGTGTTTTCCACTTTAGGCAACCATGATTATGGAGATTATGTTCAATGGCCGTTCGAGGGTATAAGCAAGGCACAAAATTTAGAGAACCTTAAGAAAGTTCATGCAGACCTTGGCTGGAAACTCATGATGAATGAGCATGCGATTCTTAAAAAGGATGGTGATGAAATAGTTCTTATCGGCATAGAAAATTGGGGCGCAAAAGCACGTTTTCCGAAATTAGGTGATTTGAAAAAAGCAGCGGAAGGAACGGATAAATACCCTTTCAAAATTTTAATTTCCCACGATCCCAGCCATTGGGATGCACAAGTACGGCCACTTTTTCCTGATATAGATCTTACTGTTAGCGGTCATACACATGGAATGCAATATGGTGTGGATATTCCAGGTTTCCAGTGGAGCCCGGTGCAATATGTTTATAAACAATGGAAGGGCTTGTATGAAAAAGGGAAACAAAAATTATATGTTAACCCGGGGTATGGATTTATAGGTTATCCCGGTCGCGTAGGAATTTTACCAGAAATTACCGTGATTGAATTGGTGTAATGAAATATTAAATTATTCCGAATACATTAAAGGGATGAAATAATCAGAAAAGAATTCCTGGTCATTTCATCTCTTTTACGTCTATGGTTTCAGTAGTTTCACAATCTCCTGCCCTACCTACTACCTAATACCTGAAACCTAATACCTGAAACCTAATACCTGAAACCTGAAACCTGATACCTCCTACCTGCCCCTAATACGCAACCAATCCCCGGCTCTCCAACATTGGTTGAATTACAGGATCATGTCCACGCCAGTCACGATACATCTTTGCCAAAGCCTCCGTATTTCCACGAGATAAAATCATATCACGGAAACGCTGACCGTTTGCTCTTGTCAGGCCACCATTTTCTTCAAAGCCTTTATAAGCATCATGATCTAACATTTCTGTCCACAGATAAGCATAATATCCTGCAGCATACCCATTACTCCAGATGTGTAAAAAGTAGCTGGAACGATAGCGCGGTGGCACTTCTTCCAGGTTTAATTTTGTTCTTTTTAAAGCATTCATTTCAAATGAATCCACATTTTGTAATGGATCCTTCGCCGTTAATTTATGCCATTCCATATCCAGACTTGCAGCAGCCAAAAGCTCTGTTAACTCATATCCCTGGTTAAAAGTGCTGGCTTTTTTTATTTTACTCACTAATGATTCCGGAATGGTTTCTCCTGTTTTATAATTTACTGCATAGTTCTTTAAAACTTCCGGGTATAAAGCCCAATTTTGATTAAACTGGGAGGGGAATTCCACTAAATCGCGGGCCACATTCGTACCGGATAAACTTGGATATTCCTGGCTGGCAAACATTCCGTGAAGGGCGTGTCCAAATTCGTGAAACATCGTTGTCACATCATCAAAACTGATAAGGGCAGGCTGTCCCGGTGCAGGTTTCGTAAAGTTGCACACATTGTAAATAACCGGTATTGTTTTAAATAATTTGGATTGCTCCACCATGTTTCCCATCCAGGCGCCGCCATTTTTATTATCTCTTTTAAAATAGTCAGTATAGAACAAACCAAGCGTATCACCATTTTCCTCAAAAACTGTATACACTTTCACATCTTCCTGGTACACCGGCAAATCTTTGCGCTCTTTAAAAGTAATTCCATATAATTTTTGAGCAGCGAAGAACACACCATTCTCCAGCACTTTATTTAGTTCAAAGTAAGGTTTGATCTCCTCGTCATTTAAATCATATTTTGCCTTTCGAACCTGTTCAGCATAAAAATTCCAATCCCAGGGCTCCAATTTAAAACCACCTTTTTGCTGATCAATGACGGCCTGGATATCTGCTGCTTCCACTTTTGCTTTTGCCGTAGAAGCAGGAACTAATTGAGCAAAAAACTGATCCACGGCTGCAGGTGTTTTCGCCATTTGATCCTGTAGCTTCCATTCTGCATAATTCTTAAACCCAATCAATTTTGCCTTTTCTGCTCTTAACTGAGCAATGCGGGCAATTGTTTTCCTCGTATCATTCGCATCGCTTTTTTCCGTTCTTGTCCAGGAGGCCTCAAATAATGTATGTCTTGTATCACGATTTGAGAGAGATTGTAATTCAGGTTGTTGCGTGGTATTCTGCAAAGGAAAATACCATTTTCCCGTTAATTTATTTGATTCAGCCGACTGCTTTGCTGCATCCAGATCTCCCTGCGACAATCCTGCAAGTTTTGCCTGGTCTGAAATAATCATTGCCCCTTCTTTGGTACCGGCTAATAATTGATTATTGAATTTCGCACTTAAAGATGCTTCTTCTTCATTTAATTTTTTCAGTTGCGTTTTTTGCGCCTCTGAAAGCTTGGCACCCGCCAAAATAAAATTTTCATGGTAATACTCCACCAATCGTTTTGATTCAGGATCCAGTTTTAATTGCTCCCTTGAATTGTACAGCGTGTCTACTCGCTGAAATAATTTTGTGTTAAGATATTCTGCATCACTGAGTGCAGCTAATTTAGGCGCCATTTCTTCCTCGATCTTTTGCAGATCGGGGTTGGTATTTGCACCACTCAAAAGAAAAAAAGCATTCGAAACTCTGGTTAATAATCGACCGCTTTTTTCCAGGGCCAAAAAGGTATTATCAAACGTCGGGGCTTCTGTATTGTCCGCAATCTTTTGAATCTCCTCCAGTTTATCTTTCATGCCTGCTTCAAAAGCCGGAACAAAATCTTCGTTCTTTACTTTATCAAAAGGAATTGCCTGAAAGGGAAGATTGCTCTGTTCGTAAAACGGATTGGATACCGTAAAGTCTTTGTTTGTTTCCAAATTTGATGTGTTTAATTGAGTACTGTCGCAACTGGCTAAAAGTGCAAGTGTAGCGATCAGTAAAAAGATTGGAGATTTCTGCATTGAAAAATGATATTAATAATGAGTATCGAAATTACAAAAAAATGAACCGATCAGCGTTAACGGATCATTATAAACTTCCAGATTCTAATGCACAGCTGGATTTAGGATTAGATGTATAGTTCAGGAAAGTAAAAACACAACCATAAAAATTATAGCATAAAAAGAACCTCAAACAGGCTTAATTCTTTTGAATGAATCCCGAAATATATTTTACTAGATGATGGTCTAAAGGAAGGGAACTATCCGTATACGTTCTATTTTGATCTGCGCATTTTTCACCTGCATTTTTTAACGTATGCGTCATGCCAGGAATAATTTCAAGACTGCTTTTTTTATTCGCATCATGAAGTTTATTGGCATCAGCCACAGTTATCTGTATATCACAACTTCCCTGCAAAATCAATATGGGACAATGGACTTTTTTAATTTCCTGATCAGGTGCAAATTTAAGCATGGCGATCAAATAGGGTTGTACTGACTTTCTGAAAACATTCTGCAGCGAAACAGGAACACTATCCACTACCTTCCCCATTTTTAATTGGTTCAGAATAAATGCTGATCGGTTTTTCAGCGAATCCGGCCACCCCTGCTTATTTATTTGTTCCTCTATCACTTTATCAAAAGATCTGCCCATCCCGGCTAAGGAGATATATCCATTTATTTTCTTTCTGGAAGCCACAACCATTCCGATTAAAGAACCCTCACTATGACCGATCAAATAAATATTTTTGAATCCAATCGTGTCCCGCAAATAATTTACGATATTTTCAACATCTTTGATTCCATTATCAAATGTTACCTCTTCTTCTTTGACTCCCGGAACAATACTTTTTCCAATAAAAGATTTATCGAACCGGAATGAGGCAATGTTCTGAGAATCCAATGAATGCGCAAGCATTTTATAAGAGTTTGCATTTACGCCAATCGGATTATTTCCATTCCTGTCTGTTGGGCCGGAGCCGGGAATTATAATGGCCAATTTTTGATCTTTATTTTTTGAAAGTAAGGTTCCATAGATACTGGCTCCAAGAGAGGAAAAAATGGAGATCTCTTTTTCATTCGGATAGGGTTTTTGATCTTCGTTTTTTGTTTTCACATGGACGGCCTCATCAGGTTGAAATGCAGTTCTACCAAAATTTAATGCAATTTGCCCGTTATTCTGGTGCCACATACCGGCAATCGAATCATCGCTAATGAATTTCCCCTGGTAAGAACCACCAATCATTTTAATGTCAAGATGGACACTATCCCCTGTCACTTCTATTTTAGTAAAAGGAAGGTCCTTTGCATTCTGCATGGGACTATCCCAGGTACCAGTAATATTCCCGGAATCATTTTTATTAAAATGAAAAAGGATCGGAATTTTATTGCTGTTCATCTCAATATTCCCTTTCCAATCGCCCACGATTTTTTGGGAAAAAGAGAAGGAATAACTAAAAACCAACAAGAGGATAAATAATAAATTGCGCATATTATTTTTTTATAAAATTACCTTTTCTCTTTTACTAATCAATTAGTCATTGTAAACTATTTTCACCCATCTATTTGCACAACTTTTTACCAAAACATAAAACGATCCTTTTTTTAAAATACCCATATTTTCCCTTGGAAAATAAACATGTTTTATTCTTGATTTTATCCGACTCTTTTATGGATTTTTTTATCCATATTTATAAGCATCTTTGTAAACCGGCCCTTATTGAAAACTGTTCATTTAATTTCGACCATCAAATCGTTCAATCATGCAATTAACGAAAGAACAACAGGACATCATTGAATCCACCGGAAACATCAAGATCAATGCTGTTGCCGGCTCGGGAAAAACAACAACGATCATAGAATATGCCCGCTCAAGACCAGAAAAAAGCAATATTCTCTACATCGCTTTTAATAAGTCCGTGAAATTAGAAGCCATAAAAAAGTTTGCAGAAAAAGGGCTTCATCACGTAAAAGTAGAAACCGCCCATTCTCTTGCTTACAAACATATCGTGTACAGAAATAAGTATCTTGTAAAAGGGCAGGGTTACAAAACCAATGAAGTAGTTGAAATTTTAAATCTGAAAGGAACCGGCGAAAAACTGACTGAATATATTCTTGCAAACCACATCAATAAACTTGTCGCCTATTTCTGCAATAGCGAAGCACTAAAAGTCCAGGATCTGAACTATATTGAAACTATCACGGATCCAAAGGCTAAAAGTTTTGTGTCGATGTTTTATCGCATGATAGAAAAACAGGCCCGGATCTTTTTAAGCAAAATGGATAAGGGCGAAATTGAGATCACGCATGATTTTTATCTGAAGAAATTCCAGCTTTCTAACCCAACACTCTTTTTTGATTACATTCTCTTTGATGAAGGCCAGGATGCATCAGCTGTAATGCTGGATATTTTTTTAAAACAAAAAGCTACAAAAGTGATTGTGGGAGATACGCATCAACAAATATATGGATGGCGCTTCGCTGTAAATTCACTGGAAAAGGCGGACTTCAAAACCTATCAGCTTTCCACCAGTTTCCGCTTTAGCCAGGATATTGCCAACCTGGCCATGGAAGTACTTCAATGGAAAAACCATATTGAAGATTACCAAAAAATTCCCATAACAGGGAAGGGCGACGGCAAAGAAATAAAAACCAGGGCTGTATTGGGAAGAACAAATCTTGGATTATTGCTCAAGGCAATTGAATATGTTTTTGAAAAGAAAAAAGTAAAGCATATATATTTTGAGGGTAACATTAACTCGTACACATACGCGGATGAAGGTGCATCGCTCTACGACGTTTTAAACCTGTACAATAAGAGGTACAGTTTCATTAAAGATACGCTCATAAAGGAAATGAAAAACCTGGAAGAGCTGGAAGAGTACATCGAAAAAACAGAGGATGTTCAATTAGGAATGATGGTAGAAATTGTAAAAGAATATGGGAATGAAATTCCCGGAATTATTAAAACCATTAAAGAAAAACACATCGATAATGATGAAAAAGATAAGGCGGAAATGATTTTCTCCACTGTCCACCGCTGCAAGGGAATGGAGTATGATGCCGTTCAGCTTGTTAACGATTTTATTTCGGAAGAAAAACTGGAAAAATTAAAAGAGCAGGAAAAAAAATTGAATGGCAGAAAACTCATTGAAGAAATTAATTTACTTTATGTAGCCATCACCCGAACCAGAAACACACTATACATCCCTGAAACTTTGATGCCTGTTGAATTTCCAAAGTCTCTGCAAATCCGCATCACCAAAGTATTGAGTAAGGAAGAGAAGCAAATTGAAAAATCGAATACACTACCTAAACCAAATCAGTTCAGGGATAAAGCCTGGGCACCCTCTGAAATAAGGAAAAAACAACAGTTGCCTTATAAACCATGGACACGGGAACTGGACAATGAATTAACCGAGATGTGTCGTAGAGGCATTCAGGAACCAGCATTGGCGAAGCATTTTGACCGCACAACAGGTGCTATAAGTCACAGGATAAAAAAATTAGGACTCCGGTTATTATATAGAAAATAATCTTCCCTCATACAGTTGGGAGAAGAGATGGTTCAGACCGCTGGTGCGTTCCATCCCCTGCTTCCTCCTTCGATAAATCCCATCGGAATTGTTTGTCCTCCAGACGCTTGAATTCGTGTAATTCGCGCTTAAAATTCGTGTATATTCTTCCTAAAATCAAATTCCGTTCAATTCAAAAATCGGATCTATCGGTGTACCCGCTTCCATTTCAAAAACAGGATTGATAATACCATCCCGTAGATCGTATACCCATCCATGTAAGTGGGGGAAATGATCCTGACTCCACGCTTTTTGAACGATAGAGGTTTTCGCCAGGTTCATCACCTGTTCTTTCACATTAAATTCTGTGAGGAGATGATGCCTTGATTCTTCTGTTTCGAGAGCATCTATTTCTTCCCGGTGAATACGGTACACATTCTTTATATGCCAGATCCATTGATCCATTAAGCCAAAACTTTTATGACTCATAGCTGCTGAAACCCCTCCGCAATTATGATGGCCACATACAATAATGTGCTTCACTTTTAGTATCTCCACTGCAAACTGTAAGACACTTAGCATATTCAAATCCGTGTGGATAACCAGGTTGGAGATATTGCGGTGAACAAAAATCTCACCTGGCTGAGTTCCTGTAATTCTATCTGCGGGAACCCGGCTGTCACTACAACCAATCCAGAGTATTTCCGGCGTTTGCAGTTCTGTTAACCGATCAAAATATTCCGGATCTTCCTGTAATTGGGCGGCTGCCCACAACTTGTTTTTCTGTAATAATTTATGGTAAGTATCCACGTGCTGTTTATTTTATGTTTAAATTTTCGCTATTGACAAACTCCTGAAATTCTTCAAAAATTTCAATATATCCTCTTACATATTCAAACCGCCGCAGGTACTGATTACCTGACCCGTTATGTAGGAACTCATATCACTTGCCAGGAACAAAGTTACGTTGGCAATTTCCTCCGCGCTACCAAAACGGCCTAAAGGAATCTGGCTTAAAAATGCTTTAGCACTTTCTCCTTCTTTTAAATATTCAGTCATGTCTGTCTCTACAAAGCCCGGAGCTATTGCGTTGCAACGGATATTCCTGCTTCCTAATTCCGCAGCGATAGATTTACTGAATCCAATGATACCGGCCTTGCTGGCTGCATAGCTGCTTTGCCCCGCATTTCCTCTCATACCTATTATAGAACTCATATTGATGATGCTTCCTTTACGGGCTTTCATCATTGGCCTGATCACCTGTTTGGTCATATTGAAAACGCTTGTCAGGTTTGTATCGATTACTTCCTGCCATTGTTCGGGTGTCATTCTTAAAAGTAAATTATCTCTTGAAATTCCGGCATTATTGACACAAATATCTATTGTTCCAAATTCTTTCAAAACATTATTTACAAGGCTTTCGCAATCACTAAAAACTCCTGCATTACTTTTATAGGCTTTTGCTTTTACGCCAAATTCTTGTAATTTTTCTTCCAATGCTTTGGCGCGTTCATCACTGCTTACATAAGTGAAGGCTACATTTGCGCCATTTTCTGCAAATTTAATCGCGATTGCTTCTCCTATACCGCGACTACCACCGGTTACAATAGCTACTTTATTTTCCAATAATTTCATACGAGTTATTTTTTTCAATAATAAAATGATACCTGATGAATTCTAATGTAGAATTTTATAAAACAGCGCAAAAATACCTGAATATTTTTTTATTCTCCGGGATGATATTTCTTCTGTGCAAATTTCAACACATCTTCTTTGTAAAATAAAACATCTTTAAATGTGCCTTCAGCATACATTTTTCCCTGGTCAAAGAAGTGAGGTGAGTTCTTATGTCCGCTTTCTCCTCCTGCCAACAAAGACTTTGCTTTAATTTTTTTTCCAAATTCTACAACACAGATAAAGCTATTTCCATTTACTCCATATCGTTTTTTTGTTCCCGGAAATATTCTACTGGAATAAGAAGGAAGCATTCCCCAGGCTGAAGAAACAAATCCAACAGGAATGCTTGTGCTATCATCATTATAAGGTTGATTTATATCGCCGGAAATTCTCTGAAAGCGGTTGATTGATCCCCACTCTATTTGCCATTTTCCAAAATCATTTTCTAAATTTTTGATAACAGAGGAAAGAGGATCAAGAAGTTGGGTTGCCGTTGCCTCCCGTACAAAGTACTTTGTTTTATTTATCTGGTCTTTTGCTAAATTGCCAGGTAATTTTATGCGAGAAATTGCCGGTTGAATCTTTTCTCCCCAAAGAATGGCAAGAGTTGTAGCGATTGAGTTTTCTCCACTATGAAAATCCCATTTTCTTAAAATATTCATGGGCTCCCTGAGTGACGAATAATGCGTATTTCCGGAAGAATCATCATATGCTTTTACCAACGCAGGAATCAACACTTCAAAAGCAGTCAGAAAAGTATTGTACCCTTTCGAAATCACTTTATCGATTGTATATTGCTTTTCATTTCCCAGGATGCGTACAGCATTCAAGCCACGCCAATTCTCATCATCTGTTTTCATATAAGCTGGAAAATCTGCCTCCTTCGGACTAAAATTTCCTGCCGCGGTGAAAGGTGTAGAATTACAATTCTGTATCCAGCCATTCTCCGGGTTATAAATATGAATACTTTCATTTACCGGGTGCAAACCTTTCCATTCAGTAGCAGAAGTGGTGCCGTCTACCGGTTTTGACCAATCGTATTTCGTATCCCTTTCCGGAATAAAATTTCCATTCCAGTAGGCGATATTTCCTTCCGCATCTGCATAAACGGTATTGTTCGAAGTATTTGCTAAAAGATCCATTGTTTGTTTGTACTCCGCGAAGCTTTTTGTTTTGGTGCGCTGCCAGCTTTGTATCAACCCTTTTATATCCCTGTTATTGGATTTTACACTTAAATATTCCCCGTTTCTTTTAGCCATAATTGGCCCATGTCCTGTATACAATGCCTCGATCATTTTAGTACCGGTAGCATTTCCTTCTTTATATTTCAGTGTGATTTTTTTCTTTATTACCTGTATATTTTTGCTATTGTATTCATAAGTTAACTGACCATTATTACTGCTTAACTTTTCAATGTAGGAATCCGAAATATCTGTGTATCCGGATGTATGCATCCATCCGCAATGTTCGTTAAAGCCCTGGTAAACAAAAAATTGTCCCCACGTAACAGCTCCATAAGCATTCAAGCCTTCTTCACTGACCATGTGTACTTCCGGTCGGAAATAAAAAGTAACATGTGGATTGATGTATAAAATAGCGTTTTTAGATTCGGTAATTTTTGGTGAAAAGGCAAAACCATTGGATCCCGTTACGACCTCTGCATCTTTTATTTTAAGACCGACAGGTTTGTTTTCTCCGGAATAAAAATTCTTTACCTCGCCCGCATTTACATCTGCAATACTGATGGCACCTATGCTTCCATCGGTCCATAACATAGGATACCATGGTTCGAAATGCGTTAATAATTCCGACTTTACATGCGGATTTTTAAAAAGATAATAATTGATTCCATCGGCAAATGCAACACAGAGTTTTTGTAACCAGGCCGGCGCATTCTTATAATCCTTTATTGCGTCTGTAGAGTCAATGATCAAACGGATAAGCAAATCATTATACAAATCCTTTTCGCCATTTATTTCAGAAAGACGGCCTAGTTTTTCAATGTAATTCAGTTCCACGCGATTGAAATCAT
This sequence comes from Chitinophagales bacterium, assembly GCA_038235345.1. GTDB lineage: Bacteria > Bacteroidota > Bacteroidia > Chitinophagales > Chitinophagaceae > Ginsengibacter. The sequence continues at coordinate 30,319 of JBBSUB010000010.1, read as the reverse complement.
CTTCGCATTGCGCATACAAAAGACCAAAAACAGCGTCAGCATCTGTTTTGCCATATATGTGCGGAATACCGTAATTATCCCGGATGATCTGAACATTCTTTGCCTGTTGCTGCCATTTGATAATTTCTGCTGCGCGAGGTTTTATCGATCCTGGTGATTGGGCAAAAAGCTGAAAGGGAATGAACAACAAAAAGAGGAACTTCATCATATTGTCAGGAATTTATTTTTGCCTATAAAAACGATTAGAATAGAGATTCATTCAATTCAATGTCGGAACCAAACACTCAATCATGATACTTCTCAGGTAATACATCTATTTTTGATTTGCCTCAAACACGCGGATAAAATTACCTCCAAGAATTTTATAAATATCTTCTTTTGAATAGCCACGTTTAACCAATTCTTTGGTAATCAAAGGGTAGGTTGTAACATCTTCCAGACCAACCGGAGTGACAGAAATTCCGTCATAATCTCCGCCCAGGCCTACATGGTCTACGCCCGCAAGTTTAATAATATATTCCATGTGGTCAAAAAGCAATTTCATCGGAACTTGTAATGCCTCCATTTGTTTTTCATATTTTTTGGCAAATGCAGGACTATCCGCCTCTCCTTTTTTTCCGGCTGCGATTAATGCTTTCTTTTCAGCAGATTGCTTTCTTTTTATTGCATTTAGTTTGCCCCCAACAGAACTGTCCAGGAAAGCAGCATAAAAATTCAATTGGATCACACCACCATTTTTGGCAATAGCTTTTATTTGATCATCTTTTAAATTTCTATAAACCGGTGCGAGCGCATAGGCATTACTGTGAGAAGCCAAAACCGGTTTGGTCGTTATTGCCATAGCATCCCAAAAAGTCTGTTCCCCGATATGGCTCACATCGATCATCATGCCCAATTCATTCATGCGCTTAATCACCTTTTTACCAAACTCACTTAATCCTTTTTTTTGTGAGGTATTGTCAATTTTCCCATTCACGCGTTGGCTTCCGGATTCATACTCTGCACTTGTGGCCCAATTATTATTATTATTCCATGTCAGAGTCATGTACCGTGTACCCCGCTCATATAATTGATCTAGTTTTTTTATATCATCCTCGATCATATGGCCACCTTCCACACCCATCATGGCAGCTAATTTTCTTTGTTGAATAGCCGTTTGCAATTCATCAGGAGTTTTTACAATCATCATTTTGGATGGATTTCTATTTACCCAGGCATATAAAGTATCTATTTCGCGATTGGCAAATTGAAATGGATCTTTTTGCTTTCCATCACAAAAAATGGAAAACACTTGTACGTCCAGTCCGCCTTCAAACATGCGGTTAAGATCTGTATGTGTTTTGCCTTTTAAATTACTGTCAAATTTATAATTGTTCTCTATGCACGCGCTGATGATATCATTATGCGTATCTACTACAATTGCATCAGCATGTATTTGTTTGTAGGATTGAGCATGTACCCCTGCTAAAAAAGAAAAACTAATGATTGAAAAATAGATATGCTTCATTATTGTTGATATTTGATCCATTATTTAAAGAGTGAAAATAATATAAAATATGGCCATTCTGTTTGAAAGATTGTTGAATGGTTTAATTTATGGGTAGTTCCCGGGAATCAAATGATATTTTCTTTTAGAAAATTATTCCAATTTAATTTATAGATATCGCCTGTTTTGTAGGCTTGTTTGTTTTGTTTAAAATAGCCCGCTATTCATTCTGTCCATGCAAAAAATTTAAAATCATTTACATCCCAAAATCCTTCACAAAATTATTTAATGTTGTTTTCCCTTTTAAAAACATAAGAGGTATTTAAAATATACTCGTAGAATTGTGTCAACGTACTATTCGATACAAAGTAATAAGATGGCCGGTAGAGTTTCTGGTACTCTTCCAGTTCGGGCGATTTTAAGCTGGTGATCCGTTCAATGTTTTTAGCAGAAAAACGAAAGTCAACATACCGGTCCTCTTCTTCCGTCAGTAATCTGTCTTGAAAAGCCATCCTTTGTTTATTTTTCCTGAATTGAAAAACTCCAACCAGTTCTCCTATATCTAACCCGGCAGGCCCTCCCGGATCATAAGTAGATCTTAATCCTGGTTTGGTGCTGCCAAATACCTTTGCATACGCTTCCCGATTTTCGAGGCTATCCTTTTTATATGAATTTGAAAACACGGTCACGCCTCTTAATAATTTATATTTATCGTCTACTCTTACCCGCAAGGAAATATCAAAAGCCTGGTAATCCTTCATTTTAGCTATCGGAAATTTAACTGTGAACCTTCCATTATAATAAAAACTAACGGAATCATTTTCAAAGGCTGCAATTTTATAATTCCCGAGGCTGTCAGTAAAACCCATATTTCCGGAAGTACTGAATACCTGCACATTTGGAACAACATATAATTTGGAAGAATCAAACACTGTTCCTGCTACAATCATTTGTGCGTAGGAATGAGTTAGTGCAAGCAAAAGGATTGCTAGAGTTGCAATAAGGTTTTTTAATAATTTTTGTTTATTCACATTATTCTTCTATAGATAAAAGGTAATATTAATTAATAGACTGATTAAATTGACACCAATTGTTCTGATTTAACGCCTTTTTGTAATTTATTTGACCCTGTTAACATGGTTATTTTTTTCTTCCAAAATTTTCTCAATCTCTTTTGAGTAATATCTATGTTCTAAAACATGTATTTTGCCCGCAAGGCTTTCAGGTGTTTCCTCCTGTTCCACCGGACATTTCGCCTGAAAAATGATTTTACCATTGTCATATATCTCATCTACATAATGTATCGTTATACCACTTTCCATTTCTTTTCCATCTATTACGGCCTTATGAACCGCATTTCCATACATGCCTCTTCCTCCATAAGAAGGAAGGAGTGCAGGATGTATATTAATAATATGATCCGGGTATCTTTTAATCAATACAGGAGGTATTTTCCATAAGAATCCCGCCAGAACAATAAATTCAATATTAAACTCAAGTAACTTATCTACATATCCAGTTTCCTCAAAATTATTTTTTTCAATAGTAATTGTTGGAATACATTCCTTTTCAGCAATATTCAAAACACCTGCCTTTAATTTATTACACACTATTAATGCTACAGTAATACGTGGGTGATTTTTAAAATGATCAATAATTTTTTGTGCATTACTTCCTGCACCTGAAGCAAATACTGCAATATTCCTCAAACCTTGACCTTCTCCCTGTAAAGAATTAATATTTTTCATAATGATTCCGTTAAATAAATTGAAGCGCAATATTCCATCATTTACCTTAAATTAATAAATGCAATTTTAAAACAGATGATTTACTAAACGAAAAGAACATTGATTTTCAATGAATAAGTCATCTTGAAAATATATCAGCATGTTTTTTAACGTCATTTTAAAAGTTTTGACCATGAAATTGCATTTAGAAGATTGTTTTTATGTATTTTTATATTTCTGTTGAAAAAATCCACTTGTAATTTTATTCTTTTAATAGTTAACCAGGAAATATTTGACCAATTTTTACAATAATTAAAAAACATAGTCGTTTAATAAAATGCGCAAGCAAAATGATATTTTTTTAATTCAGGTTTAGATAAATAAAAGATTATAAAATAAATATTACATTTGCCCTTACCCTCAAAGTTAAATACAATGAAGAACACTTTGTTCATTACCGTAGCTGTTTTAGCGATCATATTATCCGGTTGTGGTAAATTCGGAAAATCAAAAGGCCTTCCCAACGACGGCCAGGTATATGGTGTGGCACCTACCGGGAAGTACTCTTTACCCAAACCTCCGGGAATGGTTTATATTCCACCCGGAACTTTTCATATGGGTCCAAGCGATGAGGATGTGAATTATGCTTTTACTTCCAGGAATAAACAAGTATCAATCAGTGGTTTCTGGATGGATGCAACCGAAATTACAAACAACGAATACCGCCAGTATACCAATTGGGTAAAGGATTCTATTGCAGGCAGACTCTTAAACCTGGTAAAACAAAGTGGAGACGGGTCAGAAGAACTGGACTGGACTAAAATCAAAGCTATAAAATGGAACGATAAGGCTACTTTAGAAAAGTTAGATGCCATGATCGTTACCCCGGATAACAGAATCTTCGGTAAAAAAGAATTTGATCCGATTAAAATTGTATATCACTCAGAAGTATTTGATTTTAAAGAAGCTGCAAAGCGTGAAAATGCAAATGTAGCTCGTGGAAAATTCATTGTTAAGTACGACATACCTGTTTACCCTGATACTTTGGTTTGGGTGAGAGATTTTTCTTACTCCTATAATGAACCAATGGCTAAACAATATTTTAGTCACCCGGCATTTGGAAATTATCCTGTAGTAGGAGTTACCTGGAAGCAGGCAACTGCTTTTTGTGAGTGGAGAACCCAGTTTTTAAATTCTTTCCTCGAAGGCAAGAACAGGGCTACTGAATCCCCTTTCCGCTTACCAACTGAAGCTCAGTGGGAATATGCTGCAAGAGGTGGAAGATCACAAGCTCCTTACCCATGGGGTGGTCCTTATTTAAGAAATAGAAAAGGTTGTTTAATGGCAAACTTTAAACCAGGACGTGGTAATTATCCGGAAGATGGCGGATTCTATACAGTACGCGCTGATGCATATTGGCCAAATGATTTCGGATTATATAACATGGCAGGTAACGTAGCAGAGTGGACTTCTTCTTTATATTATGAAGGTGGTTATAACTTTCAACACGATATGAACCCTGATATACGATGGAATGCAAAGGATCAGGATCCTCCACGCATGAAACGTAAAGTAATCCGGGGCGGAAGCTGGAAAGATGTAGGATATTTCTTACAGGTAAGCACCCGTGCATATGAATACCAGGATACTGCAAAAGCTTATATCGGCTTCCGCAGTGTAATTGACCTTCCACCATCCACTGGTAAGAAAGGCAAATAATTTCATCTAAAACACTAGTACATCGAATAATTTTTAGTTCAACATCTTACTGCCTGTATTAATACTTTATTAATATAGGCATTTTATTGTCTGAACTCATCTAACCAAATAAAAAAATCAAAAACAAACCCCAATTAAATTCTAGAAACTATGGTAGCCGCAAAACCCAAAAGAAACTTTTTAACCGTCGTAGATGTTCTCGTAAGCGCCGGAGCCGGTGTAGTAATTTTCGCTGCATGGGCTAAACTAACACACAAACCTTACGCAGATACGTTGCTTACTGTGGGTATGTGGACAGAGACAGCAATTTTTATGGTATATGCTGCTATTGAGTGGGTATTGCCAACACCAAGAGCTAAAGCTGTAGCAGCTCCGGTTGCCCAGCCTATAATCTCAAAAGAAGAAATGTCTGCTTCTAACAAGATTGATGTAATGCTTAGAGATTCTAATATAGACCAGGAAAATATCAAGAGACTTGGTGAGAGTTTTGCACGGTTAAATACAACTGTTTCACAATTAGGTGAAGTAGGTGATGTTGTTAAGTCAACTTCAGATTTTTCTGCAAAAACAAAAGAAGCTAATAATGCCCTTGGTTTAATGAAAGATGCGTTTGTGAACTCCGCAAATACAATGAGTAACTTTAATACTGCTGCAGATAGTGCAAAAGATTTCCACGGACAAGTGCAGATTTTGACCAAAAACCTGGGTAATTTAAATTCTATTTACGAACTTGAATTACAGGAAAGCAATAATCATTTGAAATCTTTAAATACTTTTTACAGTAACATGGCCCAGGCCAGTGAGGTAATGGTATCAACAGTAGATGACGCTAGAACCACTAAAGAGCAGATAAATGTATTAGCCAATAACCTTGGTAAATTAAACCAGGTTTATGGAAATATGCTTAGTGCAATGCAAGGCAGACAGTAAAAGATAAAATTCAACTTCTTTAAAACTAACAGTTAAAATTTAATATAACATGGCAGGACTACCCAGAGAGCCACGGCAAAAGATGATTAACGTAATGTATTTGGTACTTACGGCCATTCTTGCCCTGAACGTATCGAGTGAGGTAATTAGTGCTTTCAAAGTTGTGAACAACAGTTTGGTTGGTTCAAATGAAAATATACATGCATCTAATGAAACACTTTACACCTCACTAGAACAAAAATTAAACGAACCCCAATCGAAAGAAAAAGCAATGATATGGGACCCGCGTGCTAAAAAAGCAAAAGCGTACTCAGCAGAAATGATCAAATACATTGATAGTCTAAAGAGCGCTCTAAAAATAGGTGCAGGCCTGAGAATGGAATGGAACAAGGATTTACAAGATAGTGTTGAAGCTTACAAAGAAGATAATCTTGACGCCTCAACCCTTCTTTTTGAATCAAAGGGGGAAGGAGAAAAACTCCGCCAGAGATTGGACCAATACAAAGAAAACATGCTGAATATTGATCCGGCTATCCGGAAGCAGTTCGAAAAAACGTTTCCAGTAAGTACAGTGCCCCCTACATCTCAGGAAGGAAAACAAAAAGATTTTACGACCGCTTTCTTTCATATGACACCTACCATAGCAGCTATTACAATGCTTAGTAAGTTTCAAAATAATATTAGAAATGCGGAAAGTGAAATTGTTACTTATGCACATAATCAAATTGGCGCAGTAGAAGTACATATGGACCAGGTGGGTGTGTTAGTTGGTCAAAACTCCAATTACCTGATGCCCGGAGATAAACTGGAAATTACTGCTGGGGTTGGAGCTTATAGTTCAGCAGCAGCGCCTGTCATCTCTATAAACGGTAGTAATGTTGCGGTAAGCCAGGGGCAGGGAACTTATTCAACCACGGTGAGTGGATCCGGTAATCATAATGTAAATGTACGGGTGACTTTTACAGATGAGAATAACAAAAAACAAACTATTGATAAAGTGATTCCATATACAGTAGGAACTCCGGGTGGAGCCGCTGTGATGCTTGATAAAATGAATGTGTTTTATATTGGCGTAGATAACCCCGTAACAATCTCTTCCGGTACAGGATGGGATAAAACAAAAGTTTCAATGTCAGGTGGAACAATGAAGTCAACAGGTGGATCGGGTAAATATGCGGTAAGAGTATCTACTCCGGGAAATGCCTCTATCACTGTTAATTCTGATGGAAAAGTAAGCACCTATCCATTCCGGATTAAAAACATTCCTGATCCGGTATTAATGGTCGGACCAAGTGAAGGTGGACGGATACAGTCTGTTGTATTTAAGAACCAGCAATATGCACGGGCAGAATTAAAAGGATTTGATTTTGAATACCGATATAATATAGTAAGCGCAACAGTGTATTTTTCGGGAGCTAACTTTCCAAGTACTGTTCAGGCTACTATATCAGGCGGAAGCCTTGCCGGCATTCAGCAGTATTTGACAAAATGTATTCCGGGCACGTCCGTTAACTTTGATAATGTTCGTGTTCAAGGTCCCGGCGGTCCGGTAAAATCAATCCCTGGTCCGGGGTTCATTCTCTATTAAAGGTTAAAAATGAAAAGGTTTGATTGAGCAATGGATATTATCGGTAATTTAGTATGTAATAATAGCTATGCTCCTCTCTTTTGAAAGAAAAGATTATAAAAATACACAGATGAAAAAAATAATTAAAAAAGGCCTGATATTGACACTTTGTATAAGCGTTGCCGGTTATTCGGCAAATGCACAGGCTAAGAAACGCGTTGCTACCAAGAGGAATACAACACAACAAACCACGAATGCAAAAAGTAAAGCAAATGTGCAGCCGATGGTGGTTGATACTGTAGTCGTTCCTCCATTACCCGATAGCATGCCGATGATACATGTAAAAACGTCTTTACGTCCAAACAGTGCCATTGAACGCAACCTTGTAACAGACCGGACACCATTAGCATATGAACATCTCCGGGAAGATGACGCAGTTTATCGTCAAAAGATCTGGCGTGAAATTGATACAAGAGAGAAAATGAATCTTCCATTCCGCTATGCTGCGGATGAAGATAATGGCAATCAGCGTTTTATATCTATTCTTTTTAAAGCAATTCAGGATGGTCCCGAAAATGGTGGTGTAACGGTATTTAGCGGTGTTGACGATCGCTTTACAACCCCATTAAAAGTGGGCGAAGTCGCCACAATTGTTGCAGGAGAACCCGTTTCAATACCTCAATTTGGACCGGAAGGTCAGGAATTACCTCCAATTGTACGTGCACCTGAAGTGAACCTTGATTCATTTTATAAATTCAGGATCAAGGAAGAAGTTATTTTTGATAAAGAAAGCTCCCGTTTATTTTGGAGAATTATCGGAATAGCTCCTATTAAAAATGTTATTACCTCAACGGGAGTTGCGCTTGGAGACACAGAACTTTTTTGGGTGTACTATCCTGACATGAGACCGATCTTTGCTAAATATGAAGTATATAACGGTAAGAACTATGGTGCAAGAATGAGTTGGGAAGAACTTTTCGAAAGCCGTATGTTTTATGGCAGAATTATTAAAAGTACCATAGATAATCCCTTTGATACATATTTAAGAACTCAAACAGGACTTGAAGGAAACTCTATTCTTCAATTATTGGAAGGGGAGAACATTAAAGAGAAGATCTTTAATTACGAACAAAATCTTTGGAGTTATTAATAGAAAATTTTTAGATACTAAAAAGGGAAGCTGTCAGCTTCCCTTTTTTTATTTACCATCGAAAAGAATATAATTATCCGGCCTCTTGCAGAACTGTTTTATTAAAGCTTTACACCAACATCAGGGAATGTTACGAGATACAATTCTGTTTGTACCATTACAAGTTTAAAATCTTTTCCAGCTACCTTCACTTTTATAAATAAATACTCATTAGTTGGTATTTGGTAGTGAATTTATTTATTCTATATTTGCAGCGGTTTTTCATAGGATATTGGATTTTAAATGGGGCTGGATTTTCATCCGGGCCCCTTTTTTTTTAATCTTTTCCTACTTCCTCAAAATGAGCTAATATTAATTGAGCCCTATTTTTACCTATTAATTCAGCAAGTTCTTCCTCCTTAATTTCTTTTATTTTCTTTACAGATTTATACTTTTTGAGCAATACATCAGCAGTGCTTTTCCCAATACCTTTAATGGTTTCCAGTTCATTCACAAAAGTCCCTTTGCTCCGCTGATTTCTATGAAAAGTGATTCCAAAGCGATGTACTTCATCTCTAATTCGTCGGATCAATTTTAAACTATTACTATTCCAGGGGAGTTTTATGGATTGCATGTCGCCGGGGAAAAATAATTCTTCTTCATTCTTTGCAAGACCTACGACAGAAGCTTTGCCTGCCATTCCTACTTCGTTTAATCCGTCCACAGCGGCATTTAACTGCCCTTTACCACCATCAATGATAATCAATTGAGGCAAAGGCAACCCTTCGTCCAAAAGTCTTTTATATCTTCTTGAAACAACTTCCTTCATACTGGCAAAATCATTGATGCCCATTACAGTTTTAATATTAAATCTCCGGTATTCATTTTTATCCGGAAGGCCGTTCTTAAAACAAACCATCGCCGCTACCGGGTAACTTCCCTGGAAATTTGAATTATCAAAGCATTCAATATGCGAAGGAAATTGAGGAAGATGAAGATCCTCTTGTAACTGCAATAAAATATTCTCTTTCTCTTTGTCCGTTTCATCTTCCATGTGCAGCATCTTTTTGCGCGTCAGTTCCGAAATAAAATAGTTCACATTCTTTTCCGAAAGCTCTAAAAGTTTTTTCTTATCGCCAGCTTTCGGGATAGTATACGTTATACCTTCTTCCGGAAAATCAACAGAAACAGGTAAAATGATCTCATGTGCCAGGCTATTGAATTTAGATCTTAAATCGGTCATTGCAAGTGATAAAATCTCTTCATTTGTTTCATCTAATTTTGGCTCCAGAATAATATTATGTGTCTGTACAATTGTTCCATTTTGCACCATCAGGTAATTTACATAAGCTGTATTTTTTTCCCGCAATATGGAAAATACATCCAAATTAGAAAATGATTTATTAACGATAACTGATTTTGCCTGGTAGCTCTCAAGGTATTCCAATTTTTGTTTTACAATGGCTGCTTTTTCATACTGTAATTGGTTAGCATAATAGTCCATTTCTTCTTTGTACCGGCTTATAACCGGCCCAAGATTCCCTTTGAGCATTTGCTTTATCTGCTGGATTCCTTCGGCATAATCTTCCTTACTTTGTAGACCTTCACAGGGCCCCTTACAATTCCCTAAATGGTATTCCAGGCAAACTTTAAATTTATTCTTTAAAATATTGTGATCACTAAGCTTCAACTTACATGTTCTTAAAGGAATGAATTCTTTAATAAACTGAAGAAGCTCACGGACTTTTCCGGCAGAGGTAAAAGGCCCTATATATTCTGAACCATCATTAAATTTAGAACGGGTTAGAAATATCCGGGGAAAGGGTTCATTTTTAATAACAATATATGGGTAGGTCTTGTCATCCTTTAAATTGATATTGTATTTGGGCTGAAATTGTTTTATTAAGGAATTCTCCAGTAAAAATGCATCCTGCTCACTGTCTACAATTGTAAATTCAATAGAATGAATTCGCTTTACAAGTTCATGCGTTTTATAACCGGTGAAGGTTTTAGTAAAATAAGAGCTGACCCTCTTTTTGATATTCTTAGCCTTTCCTACATAAATTAATTCCTGGGTATGATCAAAGTATTTATAAATACCTGGTTGTGTTGGAAGATTATTTACAATATTTTGAATTTCTTCTGAGGTCATAGCTTAAAAACTCCTTCTATTTTATCATCATTTAATCAAATGCCCATGTCATCTTTTCCTCCTTTATCACTGGCTCCACTCCTTCCTTTTGGGTAATGGTCACTATCTTGCACCATTCCCCCGTCTTCCAGGTAAGTTGAACTTTTGTTCTTAAAGGATCATTATAATTCTCTTTAAGAAGGTAGACTTTTGTTATTGTATTTCCTACCGGTTCTACATAAATATCAATCGTTCTTAATGAAATATTTTGTGGTAAGTTGTTATTGGCTTCATAGGAAAGCGTAATAGAATGAATGGTTTGATCTAAAAATGAGTCGCCATTGAAAAACGCCGATAAGCTGGCAGAATCGATCACCGGTGTCAGAAAAGGACTTGCGAAAATTCGTATGCTATCTCTGGAGATCCATGTAGAATCTATATGGCCATTTATAACAGTTGTTTTTAATGGTGTAACAGGACTATTTTCCACTTCCTTCAATTGTCCTTTTAAAAACTCAGTAACAGGAAAAACAGAAAGGAGCTCTTTTTTTATGGGGGAAACTTCCGCTTGTTCTTCTATTGAGTTACATGAAAAGAGGAAAAGGAACACTCCTGACAGGAGCACTAAAATTTTATTCATAGGCAAAATTACGAATAAAAAAAGTCGTTGCAGGGTACGAAGCAACGACTTTAAGGAATATATTGTAAAAGAATTGATGGCTATTCAATACCATCTAATTTTTATAAACAATTGGTTCTCTACTTACTAATGCCAATTCTTATGCCATAATCTATTAAATGCTCATTAACTGGGTAATCATTTTTATAGGAAGATAATGCCTGGTATCTGACCACCGGACCTACATGCCATTTAACTTTATCACCCTGGAAACTAATGCTGGAATTAAATTCTCCGATAACATTTACAGTGCGCATTAAATTCTCATCAGTGATATAGTTTCTACCATCAGTGGATAATATATAGGAATGTCCATTTAATAGAAGAGAAGGCTGAACGGATGTTCCAACTTTTATTTCCATATTATTATTCTTCCATACAGAGTGTTTAATACCAAGTGGAACCGTTATTTGAATACTTTTATTATGAAGAACTACTTCATCCAGCCCTAAACCACTTCCATAATACGTTATGTACTTATGTGGTACCATAGAATTCGCTTCATCTTTTAAATATAAATATGAAAAAGTTGGGTGAACCTTATGAGCCAATATATTATAACCGGAATAAGAAATTTGGGTTCCGCTTACAATTTCCCAGCCATTAGCAAAAGCATAATTTAACTCTGCGCCCACATTCAATCCGAGTCTTGCGTTGAATCTCATCGAATTTCCAACCTGATTCGGATTCACGATCAAAGGGGAAGAATTCACGGCCCCATTATGATTCTTATAATCTTCTCCGGTAAAATAGGTCGTAGAAACAGACGGTGTGGCAAAGAAAATCCAGGTTGCTTTACTATTTCGTTTTGCGGCTTGTTTAGATGGTTCCTTTAATTCCACTTGATCATTTGTTTCGCCTTCCGCCTGAACATTTGTTTCGCTTTCCGGTTGGGAGTCGTCAATCTGAATTAAAACTGATTGACCTGAATTTAACTTTAACAAAGAAGCCAAACTCCCTCGTTCTACCAGATTAAAATTATTCTTTAAATCAATTGAAAAATTATTATGAATTGAATAATCAACCTCAAGTGCGGCTGCTTTAGAAATGGAAGTAATATCCTTTTTATAATTCCGGATATTTGCTATAATTGCCTTAGGAGTTTCTTCCAAAGATTGTTCTATTATCTCTCTCTGATTCAATGTATTTTTAACCTTGGCTATTTCTGAAAAGGATTTTTTCTCCGGAATTATTGGAGCACCAGAATTAGAAGAGGAAATATTTTTTACCGCACTTTTCAATTTGACTCTTGTTTCTTCTGCACTATTATTTAAAGTGACAACTTTGCCCGGAGTATTATTATCCGAAACATTTTTCTCATTTTTCTGAAAAGAATTTATACTAAAAAGATTCGTTTCATTTTCTTCACTAATAGACTTTTGTGTATTATCAGGCAAAGAAGTAAAGGCGATATTTCTTGGAGAATTATTAAGTGGCCCTATTCCTACCAGGGTGAGAAGAAAAATTAAAACCATGGTAAGAGATGGCCATTTACTACCTGGATGCAAAGAATTATACACTCCATTCCATACTCGTTTTGAGGGAATCATGCTGAATTCATCTGCATGCTGTTTTAGTGAATGTTCAAAATTGTCCATATCAAATTTAATTTCCATTTCTCACGACAGTTTAATTTGGTTAGGTTATCAGAACTAATTGTGTTCAACTTCCTGAAACCATTCTCACGTTTTCTCTTGGTTTTTGCAATATTTTTTTCTTAATCAAAATTTCTTCAAGTAAAGCCCTTGCCCTGGTATACTGCGACCTGCTGGTACTTTCTGCTATGTCTAATATAATACCTATCTCTTTGTGCGAAAAACCTTCAATTGCATATAGATTTAGAACTGTTCTATATCCAATTGGCAGTAACCTGATACATTCAACCACCTGTTTTGCCTGCATAATGGATGAAATATTATATTCATTTGCTCCTATACCGCTTGCATGTACCAGATCAACGCTATCTGAGAACTTTTTATTTTTCTTCAAAATATTTATGCACGTATGCACAACAATTCTTCTTATCCAACCTTCCAATGCACCTGTATTCCTAAATTGGTGAATCTGTGAGTAAACTTTTATAAATCCTTCTTGCAACATATCCTCCGCATCCTCCTTATTCTTCGCATAGCGATAACAAACGCCTAACATCCGGGGACTAAAGCGGTTGTACATCGCTTCCTGTGCGACGGCAAGGTTTTCCAGACAGCCTTGAAGCATTTTCTCTTCTGTCATATTATTGTACTTGGTTTTAACCCTACTAAGATAAGACAATTTTTTTCCTGATGCGCTGCATCGCAAAATAATCCGACAATAAAATTTGCGAAATAGGAAACAATTAAGGCTTAATTCTTATTCAATGAGAAAATTAAATCTATTTATCATTAAGAAAAAAAATGATCAAATCATTTACCTAACATACGGAAAACATAAAGGCACAGTTCTGTAAAATCCGGATTTACATTTATCTAAAACAAAAGATTTCCGGTCATTTCCAGCGGAACGGGCAATTCCATTAATGTCAAAATGGTTGGTGCCACATCGCCTAATTTACCCTCTTTCAGTGTCCCTCTCCATTCTTTATCAATAATAAAATAAGGCACCAGATTTTTTGTATGCGCTGTATTAGGTGTACCATTATCATTAACCATATAATCAGCATTTCCATGGTCAGCAGTAAGGAATATTAAATAATCATTTTCCAAGGCAGCTGTTACAACTTCACTAACGCATTTATCAACTGTTTCAACCGCTTTAATCACTGCTTCCCATACACCAGTATGTCCAACCATATCCGCATTGGCAAAATTGAGACAGATAAAATCCGCAGATTGTTTTTTAATTTCCGGAAGAAGTGCAGCGGTTACTTCATAAGCACTCATCTCAGGTTTCAAATCGTAGGTAGCAACTTTTTGAGAAGGAATCATAATCCTGTTTTCGCCTTCAAAAGGAACTTCCCTACCTCCACTAAAGAAAAAAGTTACATGAGGATATTTTTCGGTTTCAGCTATTCGAATTTGCTTTTTGCTGTTCTGAGCAATAATTTCTCCGATCGTATTTACAAGGTCATCTTTATAAAAGATGACATGAATATTTTTGAAACTGTGATCATACAAAGTCATAGTAGTATAATCCAACAATAATGGTTTCATATTTTCCAGTGGGAAAGCAGTCTGTGTAAGCGCTTCTGTTATTTCTCTACACCTGTCTGTTCTGAAATTAAAACATATTACGGCATCACCGTCCTTCATATTCCCGTTTTCAGCTTCCGCATTAATGATAGGCATTAGGAATTCATCTGTTACATCCTTTTGATAAGATTCGCTGATAGCAGCTAACATATTTTCTGTTTTATTTCCTACTCCATGAACCATTGCATCATAGGCTACTTTGATTCTCTCCCATCTTTTATCCCGGTCCATCGCATAATATCTACCTGTTATAGTTGCAATTTTTCCTGTTGTTTTATCCAGATGTTCCTGCAAATTTGTCAAAAACTCCAACCCGCTTTTTGGATCAGTATCCCGTCCATCTGTAAACGCATGAATAAATACATTTTCAACACCCAATTCTTTACAGATGGTCGTAATAGCCTTTAGATGATTTATATGTGAATGAACACCGCCATCACTGACTAATCCCATTAAATGAAGAGATTTATTATTGCTTTTAGCATAATGAATACTTGCAAGAAGTGTGGGATTTTTAGCAAATTCTCCCGTTTCTATGGCAACATTAATTCTTTCCAGTTCCTGGTAAACAACTCTTCCGGCACCCAGATTTAAATGTCCAACTTCACTATTTCCCATTTGACCTTCCGGAAGGCCTACTGCCCTTCCACAAGTTACAAGAGTACTGTGAGGATATTTATTATACAACGAATCCACAAAAGGAGTTTTTGCATTTTTAATAGCATCACTGGTTATATCATGACCGATGCCCCATCCGTCCATTATAACTAAAATTGCTTTTTTATCTTTCATCTTTCAAAGCTAATTATTAGCTTTAACAAATGACTTCTTATTAAACGGTAATTTATTATTTCTCCTCATTTTTAACGTATAAAAGGTACTTCAACAATAAAATACAGGAACCTAAAAAAATCAAAAAGGGGGGAAATAGTATAACTAATGACCTTAATTTAGTAAATTGCTTCCTAAACCCACCTCATGAAACAACTATTTATCATACTAATCGGATTTTTATTTTCCACTGTAAGTTATTCCCAGGATATTATATCTGCACTCAAAAGTGGAAATGCCAAAGAGGTTGCAGAATATTTTGATAATTCCGTGGAAATCACCATAGGAGAAAAAAATAGTTCTACCACCAAAAAGAATGCAGAAGAATTACTTCGAAATTTTTTCAGCGAAGCCGGCGTTAAAAATTTTCAATTAATTCATAAAAGCGGAAGCACATCCTCACAATATTATATTGGAAATCTAACCACTAACTCCGGCATTTACAGAACAACTATTTTTATAAAAGAAAAGGGGAAAAATACCCTTATTCAGGAAATCCGGTTTGAAAAATAATAAAATTTAATTCTTTCATTGGAGAGTTTTTATTCTGGAAAACGTTCGGAAAATTTTGCAGAAAGCACCCTTTTCCATTTATGGTATTTATTCAAAATAAAATAGTAAAATTCTAAATTTCTCTCCAAAGAGGGTTTTGCTTTGCAAAATCTTTTTCCGGTTCCCGAAGCATAAAAGTATCCATCGGATGAAGAGGAAGATTTTTCAATAAATTTGCACCTATGAATTCTGAAAAAATATACATCCAAAAACTGACTCAGCTAATCAAAAATGCTTTCGAAGAAGATATTGGAGTAGGAGATCACACAACACTTGCAAGCATTGGAAAACAAGAAAGAGGAAAGGCCATTCTAAAAATAAAAGACCATGGAATCCTTGCAGGTATGGATGTTGCAGAATTTATATTTAGCTACGCTGAACCCACATCCATTGTGAAGAAAATGAAAAAAGATGGAGATGAAATGCATCCCGGAGAAATCGCTTTTGAAGTAGAGGCAAGTATATATACATTACTTACATGCGAAAGACTGGTCCTTAATTGCATGCAAAGAATGAGCGGAATAGCGACTTTGACGAAAAAATACACAGACAAATTAAAAGGCTATCACTCTAAAATTCTCGACACAAGAAAAACAACACCTAATTTTCGTCTTTTAGAAAAAGAAGCAGTAAGAATTGGCGGAGGGGAAAATCACCGGTTTGGATTGTATGATATGATCATGCTAAAAGATAACCACATCGATTATTGTGGTGGCATTGAAAACGCAATCAATAGAGCAAACGCGTATATTAGCAAAAATAATCTTGACATACGGATTGAGGTAGAAACACGAGATATTGAGGATGTGAAAAAGGTGATTGAAACCGGAAAAATTCATAGAATTATGCTGGATAATTTTACACCCGAAAAAATAAAAGAAGCCCTGAAAATCATTGATGGGAAATATGAGACTGAAGCCAGTGGCGGAATTACCCTTGAAAATATTGTATCGTATGCGAAAACAGATGTTGATTATATTTCAAGTGGCGCCATTATTCACCAGGCAACGAGTTTGGATCTTAGTTTAAAAGCCGTAATTGAAAATAAAAATGAACAGTAAGAAATCAAAGAATACCGGCGGTATCGTTTATTCAACTTCTCAGGATTTTAAAGTGGAGGAGGAAGAAGAAGAAATGATTGAGCTGAAACCAGGCGAACAGATTCTGAAAGTACGGTTGGATAAAAAACAGAGAGGTGGCAAAATAGTAACACTGATAGAAGGTCTACGAATGAGTGATGAGTCCATCGAAGGTATTTCGCGGCAATTAAAAACTCATTGTGGAGGAGGCGGGTCTGCTAAAAATGGCGAAATTCTTATCCAGGGAGACCACCGGGATAAAATAGTGCAATGGCTCCTAAAAAAAGGATATGCCAAATCAAAGAAAGTGTAATTCGCTGAAAGTATTTTTTGGGGTGAATGCATTTTCAGGAGGAAATTATATATCAGTACAAAATTAATGTCTCATTAAATTGGATAAGTATCCTCCGTTTTTATAACTTTATCATTAACCTTTAATACTATGGTATCAAAAATTTCAGAAGGCGTTACAGTAAGTGTTGAAACATTTTATCAACCTGAATATAGTAATCCAGTTGCAGGTGATTTTATGTTTTCCTACCGTATAACGCTTGAAAATCACAATCCATTTCCTGTTCAACTACTAAGAAGACACTGGTATATCTTTGATAGTATTACCGGTCATAAAGAAGTAGAAGGGGAAGGAGTGATCGGGGTACAACCTATAATAAATCCCTCTCAAAAATACCAGTATATGAGTGGATGTAATTTACAAAGTGATATGGGAAGAATGCACGGGGTTTACTTTATGGAAAATGGCCCCGCTAAAAAATCTTTTCTTATACATATACCCGCCTTTGAATTGATTGCTCCTTTTAAATTAAACTAATTCCGGGGTTTGTATTTTGATTTGCCATAAATATCCCGTGCATCCATTTGCATCAATTCTTTCAATGAGGTTTCAGGATACTTATCCATAAATTTCTTTACTATTTGCCATCCCGCAAAAGAACCTAAGTTGCCCGGTGCATTATCTCCAAATTCAGCCGTCTTGGGACTTTCACCGATATAGTTCTTTATAATATCCTGCTCTTGCGTATTCAACAGGTCATTATTTAAAAAGAAACTCCAGATAACACCCTCATTCTCTTTGGCAGCATCCATTTGAATCTTAGTATATCCAATCAGCATATAATCCGGTTTAGCCGGCAGAAATTTACTTATTAAAAAAAGAAACCTCCCTTTTTCAACCATTTGTTCTATTAATGGTTTTCCCGAACTCTTATCTTCAAAAAGATCATCTGCAATATTTCGCATGCTATTTATCGGTATATGGTCTGCATCAAAGTTTTCTGAAATAAATGCGGGATACAAAGATTGACCGGCAGCACTTTTATAAAACGAAAAGTCGCCACCCAGATGAAGTTGTAATCCGATGCCCAATCCATCCGGTGTAAGCACATCGCCCTGTACGCCGAAAGATGTTTGAAAATTTGCATCGAGCGGACCTACAAAAGTTATGACCGATTTTGGAAGCTGATAATCCGGGAAGTAATATTTTACATATTGCAATCCTTTTTGTATCTCACCGGAATACTTTTTAAAATCTTTGTAGAGTACATCAGCCGAATCTTTAATCGGCATATAATCCCGGATGAATTGTTTTACAGCCATTTGCTGTTCTTTATTCCCGTGAATCATACTATCCAGGTTAAGGCCTAAAATATTGTAGATAAAATCGCCTGTAAAACCAGGATATTTTTGCATGATTTTTTCCAGGGAGGTACCAATATTTGCTGTATCCATCGCAAAAAAATCCTGTTCAAAAGGCCTGGTCAACAATTCTACTTTTATGGAAGATACATCCGGTGGCCGGGTATTGTTATTACACGATAAGAGTACACCAGAAAATATTAAGAACAGGAAATTTTTTTTCATACGCAAATAAAAGAAAAATAAGGGGAACTACCGGTTAAGATTCGTTAATCCGTTAATTTTACGGCATGAAAATATTCATCGCGCAGCAAAATTATCACATCGGGAATTTTGATAAGAATACAGAAAAAATCATTGAAGCTATTTCAGAAGCAAAAAAGAACCAGGCCGATCTAATTGTCTTCAGCGAACTGAGTATTTGTGGCTATATGCCGAAGGACTTTTTAAACTTCGATGATTTTATACATCAATGTGAGCAAAGTATTCATAAAATAAAAGAATATTCAGACACGATTGGTGTCATCATCGGATCACCGGAAAGAAACCCGAACAAAGCGGGAAGATCCCTTTTTAATGCAGCCTTCTTTCTCTATGAAAAAGAGATTAAAAGCATTGCCCACAAAACATGCCTGCCTACTTATGACGTCTTTGACGAAGCGCGTTATTTTGAACCAGCTTCTCAATGGGAAGTCATTCCTTTTAAAGGAAAGAGAATAGCCCTCACTATTTGTGAAGATATCTGGAACCTGGGTCATCATCCGCTTTACAAGGTATGTCCCATGGATATGCTCATGAAAGAAAACCCGGATGTTATGATCAATATTTCCGCCTCTCCTTTTGATTATACACATATAGAAGATAGAAAAGCTACCATCAAATCAAATGTATTAAAATATGGTTTGCCGATGATCTATTGCAATGCTGTTGGCAGCCAGACAGAATTAATCTTCGATGGCTCCTCTCTTGCTTTTAATAAAAACGCGGATCTCGTATGTCAACTTCCTCAATTTAAGGAAGCACTCCAGGAAATTACTTTAAAAGATGATGGCACGTTTGATATGCAAATAATAGAGCCGGTTCATTCCCTGCCTTCCCAACAATCAGAACCGGAGCAATTAGTACCCGGATTAAATATAGACCAGGTGTACAGCGCCATTATCCTGGGAATCCGTGATTATTTCACCAAAATGGGTTTTAAAAAAGCGATTATAGGAAGTAGCGGAGGGCTGGATAGCGCTGTAACCATCGCGCTTACATGCGAAGCTTTGGGAAAAGAAAATGTTCTGGCCATTTTGATGCCTTCAGAATACTCCACTTCTCACTCGATAGGAGATGCGCAAAATCTAAGTAAGAACCTGGGAAATCCGTATGAAATCATTCCAATAAAAAATGTATACGAAGAATTTTTAAAGGACCTGAAACCACTCTTTAAGGATATGCCCTTTAATGTAGCTGAAGAAAATATCCAGGCACGTAGCAGGGGTGTTTTATTAATGGCTATTGCCAATAAATTTGGACATATTTTATTAAACACTTCCAACAAAAGCGAACTGGCAATGGGTTATGGAACTCTTTACGGAGATATGGCAGGAGGAATAAGTGTACTGGGAGATTGTTATAAATTACAAGTGTATGAACTTGCCCGTTATATTAATTCCAAAAAAGAAATCATTCCCGAACATATCATTTCAAAACCACCATCCGCGGAATTAAGACCTGGTCAAAAAGACAGTGACAGTCTGCCTCCCTATGAGCTCCTTGATCGGTTGATTTATCAATTTATTGAACGGGGACTTGGTCCGGATGAAATAAAAAAGAAGGGTTTTGATGAACTCATGGTTGACAGAGTATTAAAAAGCATTAACCAAAATGAATATAAACGACACCAGTTTTGCCCGATAATCCGCATATCACCAAAGGCTTTCGGAGAAGGGAGGAAAATACCTATTGTTACCAACTATTTAACCAGCTAAACCAAAGAATATGTTTGCTTGATTCGTGCGTTTTCCAGCCTAAATAATTGGTTGAAAATTCGATTGCTCCGGATTTAAAAATAAAGTTAGTTAAACAACTATTTTTTTAAAAGATTAATCTTAAATTGCCTTACACATATTATTTTAAATAAAAAATTATGGAAGCATATATAGTTGCGGGGTATAGAACAGCAGTAACAAAATCAAAACGCGGCGGTTTTCGTTTCTATCGTCCCGATGATCTTGCAGTAGATGTTATAAAGGGTTTACTTGCCTCAGTGCCTGAATTGGATAGCAAACGTGTAGATGATCTGATTGTAGGAAATGCAGTTCCGGAAGCAGAACAGGGTTTACAGATCGGTCGTATGATCAGTGTACGTGCCTTAGGTATTGAAGTACCCGGTATGACAGTAAACCGCTATTGCGCAAGCGGATTGGAAACCATTGCCATTGCAACAGCAAAAATAAGAAGTGGTATGGCTGAGTGTATTATTGCAGGTGGTGTAGAAAGTATGAGCATGGTACCCACCTCTGGCTGGAAACCTGTACCGGCCTATTCTGTTGCTTCTGAAACGCCTGATTATTATTTGGGAATGGGATTAACCGCGGAAGCTGTGGCTAAAGAATACGAAGTTACCCGGGAACAGCAAGATGAATTCAGTTTACAATCTCACCAAAAGGCAAAAAAAGCGATCGATGAAGGAAATTTTAAAAGTGGGATCCTTCCTATGCCGGTAGAAGAAATTTATGTAGATAAAGACGGCAAAAAGCAAAAAAGAACATTCGTAGTAGACACTGATGAGGGAGTACGTGCAGACACTTCACTTGCGGCCCTTTCAAAACTGAAACCCGTTTTTGCATTAGGTGGATCTGTTACAGCAGGTAATTCTTCTCAAACAAGCGACGGAGCTTCCTTTGTAATTGTGATGGGTGAAAAAATGATGAATGAATTAAAACTGAAACCAATAGCAAGACTTGTAACAGCCGTAAGTGCAGGAGTACATCCCCGCATTATGGGCGTAGGACCTATAGCAGCCGTTCCAAAGGCATTAAAAAATGCAGGTATGAATTTGTCCCAGATAGATCTGATCGAATTAAATGAAGCCTTTGCATCTCAGTCATTAGCAGTTATTAAAACACTTGAATTAGATCCTTCCAAAGTCAATATTAATGGTGGTGCCATTGCCTTGGGGCATCCCTTGGGTTGTACAGGGTCCAAACTTACTGTACAGATTATTAATGACATGAAACGACTTGATAAAAAGTACGGAATTGTAACTGCCTGCGTGGGTGGTGGACAAGGAATTGCGGGAATTATTGAAAGATTATAAAACAGGCAGATAAATGAAAATGGCGATCAAAAAAATATTTGGATCGCCATTTTTATTGGGGAAATATTAAAAAATCATTCTGCTTTACTGAATATTAAAAATTCACATTCAGGCCTACAGCTATCAATGACTTGATCTGCCAGGCGGGAGAGTCGCCATTCTTTCCAAAAAGTTTTACATCATCATCATATATGAGATCCAGGCCAAGACTGGCTGATAGGGCTTTAGAAAGTTTCGCTGTAAACATATTGTTCATCATTATGTCCACATTCTGGGGATTGTGTTGATAATTAGAAAATAAGTCAAGACGTCCGTTATATTTGATTGTCTCTGTAATATTTTTCAGGTAGTTAATGCTGGCAAAAGCACCAATTTCGTTTTTAGATGTACTTCCCGGAGTTACTCCATAAACACCTTTTGCAGAAAGAAAATCATCTTTTACAAATATCCATCTGGAAGTAAGAGGGGAAACGAAAATAGACAACCCCTCAGTCGGTTTATAATCTAACCCAAAACTTACAATAACATATCCCGGTGCCATAAAATTTGATAATAGCTCCTTTGAGCCATCGCTATTATAATTATAACCTTTTGAAAACTGGGAATGAAAATTAGCCAAGGCTGATAAACTTAGTTTTGGTTTTAATTCATAACCAATCTTTGACAAGACATCTATTCTGTCATCATTTTTATAAGTTCCCTTGCTGGAGGTATTTACCAATCCATAGTTCAGATCCATCGTATTATCCCAACTGTATCTATGTTTTTTGTAAAAAGCATGCAAGCCCAAATATGTGTTAACCGTGAAAGAAAAATCATCTCCACCGGCACTCCAGTTCTTTTGACTTCCCTGGCCAATATTTAAATTAAATACACCTCCCTTTTTCCATAATTTTCCACTATCAATTTCGGGCTTTTTTATTACTTTATTTGATTTATCCCGAAGTTCTTTTACTGTTTGATCTTGTGAAAAACTTTTAATGGATACTAGAAAGGTCAAAGAAAAAAAAAAGAATAATCCCTTTTTACAAAACGAATTTTGACTCATGCTAATGCTTTTTCTTAAAAATGCGAAAATACAAAATAGAATTAACACTGTTCATAATTATGAATCGCATCAAAATGTGGCGGCGTATTTGGTATAAGTATTGATTACACAAAACCAGCATTTACCCGATTTAACATGTTTTATCTCTACAAATGCTTAATTTTTATTCATTAAACCTTAAAAAAAATATCATGGAAGAATTAATCAAAAAATTACAGGCAGAACATGGCTTAAGTGCAGATCAATCTCAAGGCATCTTAACCACCATCACAGGATTTATAAAAGAAAAATTCCCCATGGTGAGTGGAGCTATTGATAATTTATTTCAATCCGGCACAACACCTTCAGGTCCTGGAACTACTCCTGCAGAAGTAAATTCACCGGTAGATAGCTCCGCGCCGGATAGTGGAAATATTCTTGATAAGATTTCAGATTTTGTACCTGGTGCAAGCGGTCAAAAGATAGAAGATTTTGCAAAGGATAATCTCAGCAGTTTTTTTGGAAATAAGAAGTAGATTCCTTCTATTCGGAATCAGAAAAGAAACTTTCTGACTCAAATAATTATATAAAAAAACCGGAAATAAATTTTCCGGTTTTTTTATATCTTTTAAAGAAGTATCCTCCATTACTTTAGGATTTCTCTTGCAATAACGATTTTTTGTATTTCACTGGTACCTTCTCCAATTGTGCATAATTTACTATCACGGTAAAACTTCTCTACAGGGAAATCTTTGGTGTAACCATATCCTCCAAAAATCTGAACAGCATCTGTCGAAACTCTTACTGCTACTTCACTGGAATAATATTTAGCCATAGCGGATTCGAGGGTTACACTCTCTCCTCTTATTTTTAAATCGCAGGATTGATCAATCAATAATTCAGCCGCCATTATTTCGGTGGCCATATCTGCAAGTTTAAAGGAAATTCCCTGGAATTCTGCGATAGGTTTTCCAAATTGCTGTCTTTCTTTTGCATATTGAACAGATGCTTCATAAGCACCTTTTGCAATGCCCAATCCCAACGCTGCTATAGATATCCGTCCTCCATCCAATATTTTCATCGCTTGCTTGAAACCATCCCCTACTTCACCCATTCTTGCTGAATCAGGAACGCGGCAATTATCAAAGATCATTTCCGCTGTTTCGCTGGCGCGCATTCCAAGTTTATTTTCTTTTTTCCCACCGGAAAAACCTTTTGTACCTCTTTCTACAATAAAAGCGGTTGAGTTATTTTTTGTACGAGGTTCTCCTGTTCTGCACATCACTACTGCAACGTCAGATGAAATTCCATGAGTGATCCAGTTTTTAGTACCACTGATTACCCATTCGTCTCCCTCTTTTACAGCTACGCACTGCATATTACCCGCATCACTGCCTGTATTTGGTTCCGTTAATCCCCAGGCACCAATAAATTCCGCTGTCGCTAATTTCGGGAGATATTTTTGTTTTTGTTCTTCATTACCGAAAGCCAGAATATGCCCTGTGCACAATGAATTATGTGCGGCTACAGATAAACCAATCGAGCCACAAACCTTTGCTATCTCCTGGATAATTGCACTGTATTCATAATAGCTAAGTCCGGCTCCACCATATTTTTCAGGGACTAAAACGCCCATCATCCCAAGTTTTCCCAACTCTTTAAATATATGCACAGGAAACTCCTGGGTTTCATCCCACTCCATCAGGTGGGGTTTAATATGTTGAAGTGCAAAATCTTTGGCTGTCTGGGCCACCTGTTGCGTTAATTCACTAACCGTAAAATCCATAAATTCATTTTAGGTTTGCAATATACTATCTTTTTAGGCTATAGGAATGTCAAAATTTGATTAATAATCTTTTTAATTTTACAGGGATAAATTACGATAGATAAATAGTCTAATCAAGAGATAAATATGGAACAGCTTTTATAAATATTGAATCAGTTACGATCATAATTTTTTTGATTCCATCAACAGAGCTGAAGTTTCCATGTTGATTCCTATATTGGACAATTGCATTTGCTACGTGAAACCGGATGTATGGATGGTCTTTTAAATCATCCAGCGAAGCTAAATTAATATTGATCTTTTTTACTGAAAGCTCATCCAAAATCAGGAAGGGCTTTATTTTCCGGAAAGTAGAGTCCGGTAAAAGAAATGTTTCCCCAACCTGGTCCACAGAATAAAAACCTCCCAATTTATTCCTGAAGTTTATAATCCTTTGAGAAAGTTTACTTCCTATACCCGGCAGGTTTTTGAAAGATGTAGTATCGGCTGAATTAATTTGGACATTTTGTATTTTTCCGAATGGATATTTATTTGGAGGTTTTTCAGGATACTCATTTTTTTCATAGACAATATACCGATTGTTATCATCCTTCTTAATTTGAACATATGGGACAAGCCTGTCCGCATCCTTTTTAGGCAAGCCCCATATTTTTCTGATATCTTCCGGTTTATAAAATTTACCTCCTTTTGATATGTATTTTTGGATGGTTGTGGCAGTTTTTTGTTTGATACCAAGCCTCATCCAATCCTTAACAGTAGCAGTGTTTGGATCGAAATAAAATTCAACAGCTTTTGCGCCGGTACGGTATTCCGGACTATAATCATTTTCAAATTCCCTGTTTGTATAACCTGCATATTTTTTATCAGATGAGTCAACAACAAGTTTTGCAATTTCCCGGGCAAATTCAGAATGATCTACCGGATCGTCTTTCATAAAAAATGGAAAAAAGAGAGGTAGTAACGTTATTAAGAGAATGAAAATAACTATAGTGATGGTCCCCCGGCGTTCCTTACGTGTAAAAACAAAATAATCTTTTAAAAATTGCTTCCACATAATAGTTCATTTCATAAATAGAAATAATAATCGTTGAGGTGTTTTCAATATTTGGAGCGGGAAAAACCGGCTATTCTAAGGATAAAAGCAAGGGAAGATGATAAATAATTTGGAATCATTAAGGATGCAATCATTGCTGAAAACTGAAAACCTAACATTTGATACATACTATCTGACACCTATAAAACTACATTATTTTATTCAAATCTCAACTTCAGCCCATCATAAGCCAAATGAATGTTTGAGGGCAGCTCTCCGGATACTTCTTCATGTTTTCCAAGTTGGTGACTTATGTGCGTAAAATAAGCATGTGGAATTTTTAATTCCTCAGCAAGATCAATCGCTTCCTGTAACGTAAAATGAGATATATGCGCGTTCTTTCGAAGAGCATTTACCACAAGAGTATCTGAACCGGTAATTTTATCTTTTTCTTGTTGTTCTATTCTATTTGCATCCGTGATATAAGTAAATTTCCCAAAACGAAAACCCAATACAGGCATTTTTAAATGATAAACAAGAATGGGTGTGACTGGAATATCTCCGACCATAAAAGATTCCAGATCGATGGTATGTAATTGAATACTAGGTATTCCGGGATATTTATCTTCCGTGAAAATATACGGAAATTCCCGATTCAAGGCAGTTTGCGTCAGCTTATTAGCATATACATCCATTGGAGTGTGCTGGAAAAAATTATATGCCTTTATATCATCCAGGCCTGCCACATGATCTTTGTGAGGATGAGTAAAAATAACCGCGTCCAATTTCTGAACATTTTCGCGCAACATCTGGGTTCGAAAATCCGGTGTCGTATCAACAACGAGGGTTGTTTTATCACTTTGAACAAGGATACTGCTTCTCAGGCGATTGTCTTTGCTGTCAGATGAAGTGCAAACAACACATTTACAAGCTATCATAGGGACACCCCCACTGGTACCGGTACCTAAAAATGTAATTGTAATTGGTGGGTAAGTCACCCATCAAAGCTAAAAAATATTCTTTCAAAACCCTAAGATATTTTTGAAGGAAATGGCTTTCTATTTCTGAAGATCAATATGAGATTTTAATTCGTCGAAAGTTTTCTGTGACTGGAGTGTAAGTAAGTCGTAATGAATACCTATGACGGGTATTATATCCATTAGTGCATTTATTTTTCCTTCAGGATTTAAGAACCTATTCAAAACCACTACTTTTTTATCCTCGAGGATGCAATAGCCACTTTGAAAGGATCCACGTTCATACCGGATAATATATCCGGACTCCGTCAAAACCTTTTCAAGCCTGGCAAGTGTATTTGGCGTGTATTTCAAGAAGGAAAAATTAATGATTAATAGGAGCAAATTTACAAAAAATACCTGTATATATGAATATTGTCTGTTTCTCAAAAGGCCTAAAATTCAAAATGCCCTAAAGGGCATCTTGAATCTAATTGAAAAACCACACCTGTAAGAAAAGGGTATTAAAGCACCACCTCTAAACCCACGATTATTTATTATTTTTAAATTTAAAATTTACCTGGCAAAAATTCTCTAAATCTCTTTTTCAAATTTGAGGTAAATAATTATATCCTCCTATGCCTAAAAGAACAGAAATGATATGTTTTTTAACCAATAAACAGATGGTTAAAACAACAATTATTAACTGGTGAAAACAACAGTAAAATACTCCTGATTAATCTAAAATACAATGCAGCAGTGTATTACATACATTAACAATTTTTAAATAAAAAAATAGTCCATAGATTTTTATTTTACCAACATAGATATATTCATATATTTGATCTATTAAAACACATTTCATTTATGAAAAAAATAGACATCAAACTTGCTAATGAGTGCATAAAAAACTATGAGACCACAATGAAAAAATTTGGCGTGGATACACCAGCTAAAGGATTTACAGAAAGCGTGCGTTTTAATAAAAAGGATTTGCAGGAGTGGATGGAGAATTTAAGTAAGGATACCACTGAAATAAAAATATATTTTGGAATTTATCCTTCCCTTTCACCAAATGCTGTTCAATTTGAAAATCAAGACCCGGCAGGAAGGTTCACAACTATTTTATGGCCATGCAACGCAAAAGGTGAACCGGTAAAAAATGATGATGGAGATGATGAATTACCTGTAAACTATGGAGATTTGATGCCCTGATGAATTTAGAACAACTAAAATATTTCCACTTTTTCCAATACCTGGCATTATTTTCAGCCATTTATTTCTATAAGAGTCTGAAAATTTATAGGGCGGGTGCCATGTTACCATTACTTATTTTGGTTTGTTTAATAGAAACATGGAGCGCAATAATTAAAACACTTGGGTATGTAAACAATCATTATCTATATAACATATTGATTTTTTCAAGTACTCCTCTCTACTTTTATTTATTCTATTATTTTTTAAATATTAAGGAAAGATTCCGAAAAATTTATATCTACACTTCTGTATTTATTTCTCTTGCTTTTTTATACAATTTTTGCTTTTTTGAAGGCATTATGAAGTTTAATACTCTTTCAATTATTCTACTGTCATTCTTTACAACTCTGTTAAGCATTCTATTATTATTCAAATTGGCTGTAAGTGAAAATTATTTTATTCTTTCAAAACATCCCTATTTCTGGATAGCAGCTGGTCTGCTTGTTTTTAGTTTAGGTACTTTGGTTGTTCTTGGGATGAACCAGTTTATACGGATTAATAATTTAACCATTGTAAACAAAGCATTGTATAGAACTATTATGCCTGTTTTAAATGTTATCTTATATTCATCATTTACTTATGCATTTTACCTATGCGCGCAAACGAAGAAGTCATATTCACCATTATAGTTGTGATCATTATACTGGTTTTTTTAGCAATCGTTTTCCTGGTTGCATTAGCCCGTCATAATCAACGCAGAAATAAATTATTGTTTGAAAATCAGAAAATTAAAAAAGACTTCGAGCAAACTCTTTTAAATACTCAATTGGAAATACAGGAACAAACCCTCATGCATATCAGTCGTGAAATCCATGATAATATTGGACAAGTTCTTAGCCTGGCCAGGCTCCAATTACATTCACTTTCAACAAATGGACAAGAAGATGATATTGAATACACCGATAACCTTTTAGAAAAAGCAATCACAGATCTGCGGGCCTTAAGTCACAGTTTAAATACAAACAGCATAAAAGATGAAGGATTTTCAGCATCCATCATAAAAGTGCTCAGGCAATTTGAAAACACAGGAAAATTTAAAACATCTTTTATTGATGAAACCAACTTTTCCGTAAGCGATGACCATGGCATTATTCTTTTCCGAATCATTCAGGAAGTTTTGAGCAATGTAGTAAAACACGCAGATGCTACCGAAATCATCATCCGCATAGAAAAGATGGGTGATCGTACAACAATTAATATAATAGATAATGGAAAAGGATTTGACCTAGAAAATCTAAAATCGGCAGAAAGTGGAATAGGTATCCGTAACATCACAGATAGGGCTATGATTATAGGTGCAAAACTTTCGTTAATTTCGCAGCAAAATATCGGCACCACCGTAAGAATTATTTTCTAACCCATTTTGTGAAATGACAACTGTTGCATTAGTCGACGACCACATTCTTTTAAGAAGTAGTCTCGCAAGAATTATTACAAATTTCGAAGGATATTTTGTTCTATTCCAGGCGGACCACGGCCAGGATTTTATAGACCAGATCACGAAAAAAAATACCCCTGATATTGTTTTATTAGATATTAGCATGCCCGTAATGGATGGATTCGAAACCGCTGCCTGGATCAAAAAAAACCTTCCGAATACAAAAGTTTTAATTCTAAGCATGATGGATAATGATACGGCTATTATACGAATGATTAACCTGGGGGTTTCCGGATTTATTTTAAAAGACAGCAAGCCTGCCATTTTAAAAGAAGCTTTTGATTGTATTCTGCAAAAGGGATTTTATTCAAATGAATTGGTCAGTAATTCTATGCTGCATTTCGTTAATAAAAGTAGTAATCAACTTTCAAATAAAAGCACCCAGCTCACCGACAAGGAAAGAGAATTTATCAAATATGCCTGCACTGAAATGACTTATAAGGAAATTGCGGCGGAAATGGGTACCAATCCAAGAAATATCGATATGTACCGAGACCAGGTCTTTGAAAAACTGGAGCTTAAAAGCAGGGTTGGGTTAGTGCTTTACGCTATAAGGGAGGGGTTTGTCAGAGTTTAAAGTTTGGAGTTCATAGTTCGCAAGTTCGGAAGTTCTATACCGAAAGCATTCAACGCGCAGCATTCAACGCAGAAGGATATCAACACGCAGTATTAAACACAAAGTCATAAAATTAAAAAACCCACTCTTTTTGAGAGCGGGTTTTATAATTTATACTTTAAAAGCAGGGACTAATCTTCTACTTTCATTTTACCTTTATGCTTAGCCATTACTTCGTCTGCTATACTATTCGGAGCTGCAGCATAGTGACTAAACTCCATTGTT
>JBBSUB010000009.1:0-45514 GCA_038235345.1 Chitinophagales bacterium | reverse complement strand
TGGATATTGTGCATGCCTCTTCTGTTTCTACTCCTACGTTGGATAGATTGCTGAATACGTTTATTGATTCATATTGATAGGGACTCAGCTGATTCTAATAGACTTAATAGTGAAGAAGTTAATCAAACTTATATAAGTTATGGTGGGCTGAAGAATTTGAAAATTCATTACAAGCCAGGCAGTGCATGTTTTGCAAGTTAGAGTCCTCTTTCACATGAGAGAAGTTGTGTATCTTCGAAAAACTAAAAAAATTAATAATAAATGTCCACATCCAATTTAAAAATTGGTTTAATTAACAGAATAGCTCAGCTGAAAGAAAATTATGTTATTGATGAAATCAATCGAATGTTAGATTTCGAATTAGAGGAGGGTAGTTTCAAATTGAATTCAAAGCAAAAAGCCAGAATCCTGGAAGGAAGAGAAGAATATAAAGCTGGAAAGGTGTTAACAGAAAAAGAAGCGAACAAACAAATTCAAGAATGGCTCTCAAAATAGTATGGACCGAAAAAGCTAATATTGAAAGACAGCAGATTCTCCAATTTTAGATTAAGCACAATAAATTAAAAGTTTTTAGTTTAAAATTGGACAATCTGTTAATATTGTCAATTAGAGATATAGCCAAGAGACCCAATACCGGTAGAAAAACAGAATTTGATAAAGTCCGGATTAAAATTGTTCGTAAATATCAAATTTTCTACGAAGTAATTAAAAGGGATCTTGTAATTCTATCTATTGGGATGGAAGAATGGATCGAAGGAGCCTTAAAGTTCGATAACCAGCACACAGTATTATGTGTATTGAAAAAAGTTCCTCAAAATCATTATATTATTTTGAAACCCATAACAGAACCACGTAAAAATTAGGAAAAGGCATTCAAGAAAATGCACGAAAACGGTGACGACCAAATTTTAATGAATGATGTTTTTGAAGACGAAACTTTCGAAGAATGGAACATATTAATCAATATGACATTGTATTGATTAATCACGCTCCAACTGGACCGAAAAAGAAATTAATCAGGTAAAAAACATCATTCAAGAAACTTTTGTTGACTAAAAACTCCCGTTCTGATTGATCAATTTATTAAATGAAAACAACTCCAAAAAAAGAATTCCGGCTCCGTTCTGCTACCAAATGGATAAAAACCTATTCCGGGAAAAATAAAGTTAAAGGATATTCAAAAAAATATGCGGTTGACAAATTATGCGCTGTCAGGGAATTGAGAATGATTGGTGTTCCTATTTCGGAAGAATATGAAAAACAATTACAGCAATCTGTGGAATCTGTCAGGAAGCAAAGGCTCGCTTCTAAACTAAAAAGAGACAAGGAATCGAATTCCTCAAGTCTGTTTGATAGCGATGAGAATTTTGCCTATATAATTGGATATACCAGTGGTGGAGCTCCATATGGAGTGACTCATGAAGAAATGAATATTGAAAACCAATCTGATTATTTATGTTCATCGGTCCGGAACTTATTAGGTGATAAATCGGACCCTGAATTATATTCTTTAAAATTTGGTAAAAGCTAAGTATTATGTCATCACAAGAAATGAAAAATAAGTTGTTCGATAAAATCCAATTAACAGACGATGATAATATTCTTGAAGAAGTTTATAGAATACTTGACGTCAGCACACAAGAAGTTGATATGTTTATATTGTCTGATGATCAAACAGCCAGTATCGATGAAGGATTACGTGATTATGAAGAAGGGCGATTCTTAACAAATGACGAAGCTAATAGAGAGATTGAAGAATGGCTAAAAAAATAATCTGGTCAGAGACGGTTCAAAATGACCTGAAAAGAAATATTATAATATTCTAAAAATAGAAATTAGTCTTTGGTCCAAAGCAAAAAAAATACATTGTTTAATGATGCAGCAGATATCATTGCTGCATTTCCAAATATAGGCAAACCTTCCGGATATAAAGATTTCTACCGCTGAATTCCTGTATGACATTGGTAAAAATATCTTAGAAGTTAACAAATTTAAAGTTAATAAATTTTGTAAATATACTTTTAGTATATACCTTTAAGATAAAATTAAAATGAAAAATCTCTCTCTTAAAATGGATGATACTATCTTTCAGGAAACAGAAAGAATTACTGCTAAAATCAGCAAGAATAGAAATCGCTACATAAATGAAGCTGTAGAATTTTATAATATCCTACAAAAAAGGAAAATAATTTCCCGACAACTACAAAAGGAATCTAAAATAGTACAGGAAGAATCAATGAAGGTATTAGCAGAATTCGAAAACCTGCACGATGAAGATTAAGCAATATGAAATCTGGATAGCTGATCTAAATCCAAGGTTTGGTACTGAAACAGGGAAAACCAGGACGGTAGCTATCGTTCAAACTGATTTATTGAATAAATTTCATCCATCAACAGTCATTTGTCCAATAACAATAAATGTAAAATTAGATTCAGAGATTTTAAGAGTACATTTAAGTAAAGGATCTGCAAAGCTAAAAGACGATTGTGATATCATGATTGATCAAATTCACACAATCGATAATATACGACTATTAAAAAAGATTGGAGAACTTAATCCAGATCAGATAAATTTAATCAAGACAAATCTTGCCATCATTCTTGATCTTTAATATTGCAATAAAGTCGCAATCCGAACCAAGTCACGACCCCAAATCGAAAAAAAATTCCTAAGTTTACCCCTATGAGAAACTACACCTTTGCCATTGTTGGCTGCGGAAATTTAGCGCACATCGTAGTAGAAGCCTTATTAAAAGATCTGTTACCCAACTATAAATTGATTGGGAGCTATTCAAGAACATTTGAAAAAGCACAGGACATTGCCAATAAGGTCAATACCTCAAAAAAGGAATATGTCTGTACTCCTTGTCATAGCTTCGAGGAATTGCTTCAGCTTCAACCTGATTATATTGTAGAAACCGCTTCGCCTTCCGCCTTCCGCGAATTTGCTATACCTGCCTTAAAAAACGGATCTTCTATCGTGACCTTATCTATCGGCGCGCTTGCGGATGCTGATTTTTATGAAACAGTACAACAAACCGCTTTGGAAAATAACACCCGGGTACATTTAGCTTCCGGAGCTATTGGTGGTTTTGATGTGATGCGAACCGTTGCTTTGATGGAACAAAGTACCGTGACTTTCCGGACCGAAAAAGGCCCGAATTCCCTGAAAAACACAGAAGTCTACGAAGACAGTTTGCAAACCGAAAAACGTGAAGTCTTTAAAGGTGACGCTAAGGAAGCCATCGCGCTTTTCCCAACACGCGTTAATGTGGCGGTTGCCGCGGCATTGGCTTCTGTAGGTCCTGAAAATTTAAAAGTTTCCATAAACTCGACTCCCGGTTTTGTGGGCGACGATCACCGCATTGAGATAAAAAGTGAGCAGATCCATGCAGTCATTGATATCTATAGTAAGACTCCGCAAATTGCAGGTTGGAGCGTTGTGAATACCTTGCGGAACATCGTTTCCCCTATAGTGTTTTAAGACCATCTTGCTTTATAATAGTCCGAAATACATTCCTTAAATATTAGATGGTAGTATACCGATTTTAAAAATTTTTTTGGGCTATTTAATATTTGAATTCGGTATAAAATAATCGGTTAGATTCGCTAATACTTTTTCACTTAAGCGTTTAAAAGCTTGTTGGGTTCTGCCTGAAGATATTTGCAGGCAATTGACATTCGGATGTTTTAAAAATTGCTCATTACCCAAAGCGCCAAGAGTATCACAATAAACGACATTATCCTCCTTTAGCCATTTCTCAAAAGGTTGGGCATCCCAGGCGGCAGATAAACCGGTGTTGAATAGTATTTTATGATTTCCCAAAGCCTCAAATTCTGCTTCGTGCAGGAGAACTGTGTTTTTATTCAAACAGCAAATGATCACTTCATTCTCTGATAACAATTCCTTCAAAGTTAAAAACTGATAGCCTTTGGCTTTGGCATCTTCCTTTTCAATTCGTGCAAAATAAGAGATATCGGCACCAAAAAAATGCAAGGCATCCGCGATCATGCCGCCGGATTTACCAAGACCGGCAATACCTGCTTTAAGACCTGTCATTTCTCTTGGAATTTTGCTCCAGGGTTGTCGTGGATTGCCATCAGATAAAATTCCAAAACCATGTAAGCAGCGCACCAATTCACTGATCACATATTCTACTACGCCTTCATCGCCATAATCACGTACACCCTTTACTGTTATACCTCGTGAATCGGCATAATGAATATCCACATTAGCACTTTCCGGGGAATACAGGCTACAGCACATGCCAATATATTTAATGTTAGGGCATTGCTCTATAATATCGCGTCCCAAAGTACTTCTGTGACTTACTAATACGCCATCTGCATCTCCAATACGCTCCACAATTTCCGCAACGCCGGATGGTTGATCCTTATGTAAAATGAGCGTTTCCGCAAAGGATTTCAGTTTTTCATTCGCCTCAGGAATCAGTTCCAATGGCTCTATACCAACAAGTTTCTTAAACATAGTTTATAGCTTATCTATTTTACAGAATTTTAAATCTGCCTTTGATGATTGATAAAAATCGGGATTATTTATGAAGTCGCCAAAATGCGAATTATTTAATTCGTTTCTTTGTCAATCCCATTTTCTATATAGTGTCATTGACGCAACAACAATTGCAAAAATCAAAATTGGGAGCCTTGATAATCAAAGAATTGATATTTGGAGAATAAATTTGAGATGTGTATATTTATAAGTTGTGTATCACCTTAAAAGACCCTCATGCTAAAGTATCTAAAAACAAATGCGACAGCAAATATTGGCGTGGACTTTATACGAGGGATTGTTCGTGCCAATAATTGTATTTTTCAAGAAATTGACACAAGTAACGACTTAGGAATTGACGCAATAATTGAAATTGTTAAAGACGAAAAACCAACCTCAAAATTTATTGCAGCCCAAATTAAATCGGGCAAATCCTATTATGACAAAAAAAGCAATAAATGTAAAATCCCGATTAAAAAACACAGAGACTATTGGTCAAAACATCCAATGCCAGTTTTTGGAATTGTTTACATACCTGAATTCGAGAACGCATATTGGATTGACATAAAACGTTACTTAGAGCATTTCCCAGACGACACAGTAATATCTTTTGAACCGACACTTGCAAAACTTATTAATCACAATACATTTTTCTCACAGTTTGTTCCTCATCTTTTAAACGAAATACCTGACATTTCTTTTGAATTTGCGAAAACTCTTTTTGCTTCATCAAAGCCAGACGAATTTTATTTAGGGCTTTACACACTTTTCAAAAGGTTCGCAGACAAGAATGAAGTTTGGGAAATTTTCATAACTTTTTTTAAAACTCAACCAATAGAAAATATACCAGGGAAATTAATTTATTATTTAGCTCACATTCCGTGGCATCCAGACATTTGGTCTCATAATGATTCGTTTACAAAGCAATCATTAGAGTATGGAAAAACTTTATTGGATAAGTTTGGGAAAGTTGAAATTCTTAAGTTGTTGGAATTTATCGATGAAGAAAATATGATACAAAGAGGTACGCTAGGTCAATCAGTTGAAGCAATCATTTCCTCTTTGCCAAATTGCGACGTGACCCTAGAAGAAATAATTAGAGACATAACCATTCCCGTTCCTTTACGAGAATATGCTGCAATAATTCATACCTACCATAATGGGGTAAAGAGTCTTGATTTATTGAAAGTTTTTGCTAATACTGAATCGTGGTACATTCCTGAACTAATTGAATATGTAAAAGAAAACAAATGGTTTAATCCATATTCATAGAAAAGCCAAGAAAGGCGAACGCACAATATGGGGTTTGCTTCTATGCTGGCTGACGAATAAATCTCATCTTATTGTTCGCTATCAGCAGCGATTTGGACTGATGGATTTCTTATCAACTTTTGTTCGTAATTTGAACTTTAATAAAATTTATTGGGCTGAAGGCTGGGTTGAACGAGCAATGAATACCAGCACAGCAGCAAGGCCCAACCGTTGCCATTTTTCGAAGACCATCTTTAGAACAAAATTCGTAAATTTGAGATATGGAAATGAAATTACAAGTTCCGTTTCAGCAACTGTTGACATTAGTCAAAAGTTTGACACCTGGACAGAAAGCAAGGTTACGGCAGGAACTTGCCGAACAAAAGCCACCAACAAAAGATAAGGATGACTTTATTAAATATTTACTCAATGGACCTGTCTATTCTGACAAAGAAATACAATTGATTGAGGAAAATCGAAAAAGCATTGCAGCATGGCGGACAAAAAGTTGATGGTGGATTCAACCATTTTGATTGATTATTTCCGCAAAACCGACAAGGCTAATTCCAAGCTAGTGTCACATTTCAGAAACTATGATCAGCTTTATATCTCAAGCGTGACAGAGTTTGAGGTCGTTAACGGAGCGACACAAGTGCATTTACAGTTTTGGGAAGGTATGCTACCACGGTTTACTATTTTAGAGTTTGACAGTAAAGCGGCAAGGCAAGCCGCAGATATTGTTGCTCAACTTAAAATCAAACGTAAGACTATTGATAAGCCAGATTTGTTCATTGCAGCAACAGCAGTTGTAAATGGATTGACCCTGGACACTTTAAATACTAAACATTTCATCCATATTGACAGTTTGCATCTGCTGACAAAATAAAACGGATGCTTACATGGATATTGCTTGCAATTGGGCTGGGTAAACAAAATTCAGCTAAGTACACAATCATCATTTGTTCAGCGCTGGAAATTCTATGAATCCCCTTCCTGCAGCAATAGTCGAACCTTATCTCTTCCCAATCTCCCGCCCCGCAATCCATCCACTCGTCCAGGCATTCTGAAAATTAAAACCACCGGTAATACCATCTACATTTAAAATTTCCCCTGCAAAGAACAGGTTTGGTACAACTTTGCTCTCCATGGTATTGGCATTCACCTCATTTAATTTTATTCCACCTGCTGTTACAAATTCTTCTTTAAACGTCGTTTTTCCTTTAATGCCAAATTGTTCAGCACATAATTGTTTGGCTAAAAGATTTTGTTGTTTGGCAGGTAAATCAGCCCAACGGATATCCGGGTTAATACCACATTGATTCAATTGATATTCCCATAATCTTTGAGGAAGTCCGAATGGATTTTTGTTGACTATTTTTTTAGCTGCCATATCTAACCGGATATCTTTCATTTTTTCTAAAAGAGTGTTTTCATTAAACGCACTCAACCAATTAATGGAAATAGAAAAGTCGTAATTCATTTTAGCAAGTTCCAGCGCAGCGAAAGCAGATAACTTTAAAACCGCGGGACCACTAAAACCCCAATGCGTTATTAATAATGGTCCGATCTGCGATAGTTTCGTTCCATTGATCTTCACGAGCACATCCTCCATTGAAATGCCCATCAAGGCGGATATAGGATGTTTGGGAACATTAAATGTAAATAAGGACGGAACAGGATTTTCAAAAGAATGACCAAGATTACCAAGCCAATCATATTGAAGAGCTTTCGGAAAACCACCACAAGCAATACAAACAAAATCCGTTTGTAAATTTTCCCCGTTTTTAAGCGTAATGGTAAACCCGTGTTTGGTTTCCTGTTCTTCCGAAGGAGAAATTTTTACAACATCCCGGTTCATTAAAATGGGAACATTATATTTATTCGCTTCCCTTAAAAGGCAATCTATAATTGTTTCTGAAGAATTGCTTTCCGGAAACATTCTTCCATCTGCTTCTGTTTTTAAGGTTACGTTTCTTTTTTCAAACCAATCAATTGTATCTGTTGTAAAAAAATGGCGAAAAGCCAGTTTTAAAAACTTTTCACCGCGTGGATATTTTTTGATCATTTCCGCAATGCTAAAGCAGGCGTGTGTTACGTTACATCTTCCTCCCCCGCTGATACGGACCTTGCTCAAAAGTTTACTACTCTTCTCTAAAATAATTACTTCCAGTTCCGCATTTTGAGCAGCGGCATTTACTGCGCAGAAAAAACCTGCTGCTCCACCACCTATAACAATTAATTTCTTTTTCATTGTAAGTTGCAAGATATTGGAAAATGAAAATTTATTAACTGGTTTTTTAGCTTTCCCAAGATTTGTTATAGCTACTTTTCATCTTCTTAAAATAAAAACAGGGATCTATTGAATAAATCCCTGTTTCAAAAATTATTTTCTATGTTTCAATTAATATCCTGAATAAAGCAATGAATTCGCTTTCTCTGCCTGCTCAATAGAATCAAATGAAGAAAGAATATCAGCCTTGCCTTTACGCACACAGATCGTATGCTCGTAATGTGCGGCAGGCTTTCCGTCAGCTGTTCTTATTGTCCAACCATCCTTGTCATTAAAGACTTCTTTACCACCAAGATTGATCATTGGTTCAATCGCTATCACCAGGCTATCTTTTAATTTGGCACCGGTACCTCGTTTACCATAATTAGGTACCTGCGGATCTTCATGTAAATCATGGCCCAAACCATGACCGACTAATTCCCTTACCACACCATACCCAAATTGCCTTTCTGTATAATCCTGTACGGCAAAACTGATATCTCCTACGCGATTGCCAACAACCGCTTTTTCAATTCCTTTATAAAGTGATTCTTTTGTAACGCGCATCAATTGTTTGACATCATCCCCAATTTCTCCCAAAGCGAACGTATATGCACTATCGCCATGGAACTTGTTTTTGTATGCACCCACGTCCACAGAGATCACATCACCTTCTTTTAATTTGTCTTTAGTAGGAAAACCATGTACCACAGCATCATTCACTGACATGCAACATGCATATGGAAACCCATTATAGTTCTTGAAGGAAGGTGTTGCGCCCTGGCTGCGAATGTATTCTTCCGCCTTGTCATTTAATTCCATGGTGGAAATACCAGGCTTGATCAGGGCTGCTACCAAAGCAATGGCATCATTGACAATTTTACAACTTTCTCTAATGAATTCTGTTTCTGCAACACTTTTATAAATAATCATAATGTACTTTAAATTAAAAACCCTGACAGAATAAGTCAGGGTTTTTGGTATAATATATTCTGTTTGTTAAAGTTTTTCTATTTAGATATTTCCGGTAATTCCGGGAGCTGCTGTGGATTGTCTGCCTTGTATACGGCCAGTGCTCATTAAGCCATCATATTGACGCATCAATAATTGAGTTTCGATCTGCTGCAATGTATCTAATACTACCGCAACCATGATCAATAATGAAGTACCACCATAGAACATAGCAAATCCCTGGCTTACACCCATTAATTGTACAAATCCGGGAAGAATACCTACCACGGCTAAAAGAATAGCACCCGGTAAGGTAATACGGTCCATGATCGTTCCGATATAATCTGTAGTTGGCTGACCTGGTTTTACGCCCGGTATAAATCCGTTATTGCGTTTCAGATCATCCGACATTTGTTTCGGGTTAAATATCAAGGCAGTATAAACAAAAGTGAAGGCAATGGTCATGATACCAAAGATCAGCATATAAACTCCATTGGTATGATCCGTGAAATACACAGACCAATTTTTACCGGATGTTTGGAAACCTGCAAAAATAGTTGGTAAGAACATGATTGCCTGGGCAAAGATGATCGGCATTACGTTAGCAGCATTTACTTTTAAAGGCAAAAACTGTCTTGCTCCTCCAAATTGCCTGTTACCCATAATTTGTTTCGCATAGTTTACAGGTACTTTTCTTACTCCCTGTACCAAAACGATCAAACCAAGAATAACCGCGATAAAGGCTGCTATTTCCAACATGAAGATAAGTAAACCGCCACCACCACGTGTTTGTTTCGAAGCGAATTCCTGCATAAAAGACTGTGGCAAATTTGCAAGGATACCAATCATGATCAAAATAGAAATACCATTTCCAATCCCTTTGTCCGTGATCTTCTCACCAAGCCACATTACGAATAATGTACCTACAGTAAGAATAACGATTGTAGAGAACCAGAAGAAACCGGAATAAGCAGGTAACATCGCTTCACCACTGGATGAATGCAGGAACCCCACGTAAGCCGCCGCCTGGAATACAGTTACAATCACTGTCAGGTAACGAGTCCATTGAGTAATTTTCTTTTGACCGCTTTCGCCTTCTTTCTGAATTTTAGAAATTTGAGGAACCAATACCGTAACCAACTGCATAAAGATAGAAGCAGAGATATAAGGCATTACTCCCAAAGCAAAAATAGAAGCCTTAGCAAAGGCTCCTCCTACAAAAGAATTCAGTAATCCAAGCATACCACCTGAAGCGGTAGCCTGCAAATTGGCCAATTTATTTGGATCAATACCTGGTAATACAATAAAAGACCCTATCCTGAATACGAAAATCAGGGCAAGTGTAAGGAGTAATTTATTCCTTAATTCTTCTATTGACCAGATGTTTTTTAGTGTTTTGATAAATTTCTTCACAGAATATCATGATTTAATTATTTGCAGAACATAAGCTCTGCAAATATCAATGAATTATTTGATTATTTCCAGAGTTGCTCCGGCTGCTTCAATAGCACCTTTTGCTTTTTCGCTTACAGCGTTTACCTTAAAGGGAATAGTCGCTTTCAAAACGCCATTACCTAAAATCTTTACTCTATCTGTTTGACTAATCAGGTTATTAATGTAAAGAGAATCCAGCGTAAATTCTGTCAATTCATGCTTTTCAATCAACTGATCGATCTGACCAAGATTGAAAACTTTATAATCTATACGGTTAATATTCGTGAATCCACGCTTTGGTAATCTGCGTTGAATAGGCATCTGACCACCTTCGTGTGCCATTTTGATCTTATAACCTGCGCGGGATTGCGCACCTTTGTTACCTTTTGTAGCTGTGCCACCTTTACCGGAAGCTTCACCTCGGCCTAATCTTTTTACTTTGTGTGTAGAACCTTTAGCAGGTTTTAAATTGTGTAATTGCATGGTACTTTTTTTTACTTAACGCTCCAGGTACCTGGAGCTCGCTTTTTAAAAATTATTATGATAATAAAAAGAACCGGTTAAGCCAGTTCTTCTACTTTTATTAGATGTTCTACTTTTTTGATCATTCCCAATATTTGGGGAGTTCCTTCTACTTCTTTCGTGCCATTGATCTTTCTAAGACCTAATGCCTGTAAAGTAAGTTTTTGGCGTTCAGAGCGGTCAATGCCACTTTTAACCTGCGTAATTCTAAGCTTTTTCATTTGTTCTATAATTTTACAGTAATCTGTTAATTACTAATTTCATTTATTCATCCATGCGTAGCGATCAATAAAACCGCACAATAATGTACAATTATCCGTTGAAAACTTTCTTTAATGAGATGTTCCTTGTTTCAGCAACTTCTAATGGATCTCTTAGCATTTGCAAAGCTTTTACAGTCGCTTTTACTACGTTTTGAGGATTAGCAGTACCAAGAGATTTAGCCAGGATATCTGTAATACCAGCACTTTCCAAAACTGCTCTCATACTACCACCGGCTATTACACCTGTACCTTCAGAAGCTGGTTTAATCAGAACTTTAGCAGCACCTTCTTTACACCATTGCTCATGAGGAATCGTTCCATTCTTTAAAGGAATTCTAATCAGGTTCTTTTTCGCATCTTCTATTCCTTTAACAATAGCTTCCTGCACTTCTTTGGCTTTACCAAGTCCCTGCCCAACAATTCCATTGTAATTACCAACAACTACTACAGCAGAGAAACTGAAAGCTCTACCACCTTTGGTTGTTTTAACCACACGATTAATAGACACAACTTTCTCTTTCAGTTCAAGTTCTGAGCCTTTAATTTTTTGATTTGATTTCAACATTATGTCGATTTTAAATTTTAATTCCGATTATTACCGGTAAGATTTCAGATAAAAAAGGAGGTTAAAATTGTGTGATCTCCTGATTCTCTCTTTAATTATGTTACTTTAATTCTTGTTATTCAATTGCATCTGGTATTGAATCCGGATAAGTCCGGAACTTCTTAATTGCAATTTAGAATTCCAATCCACCTTCTCTTGCACCCTCTGCTACTGCTTTCACACGGCCATGATACAAATAACCACTTCTGTCGAAAACAACTTGTTTGATTCCTAAGTCAACCGCTTTTCTTGCCAGTGCTTCACCAACCATTTTGCTGGAATCGATCTTTGCACCTTTTTGAGCAGCGATATCCTTTTCACGGGAAGAAGCTGAAACCAATGTAGCGCCGTTCACATCATCAATCAACTGCACATAAATATCTTTATTACTACGGAATACACTAAGCCTTGGTTTGGTAGAAGTACCACTGACTCTTTTGCGTATGCGATAATGTATTTTTCGCCTTGCATTTACTTTAGAATTCATCTTATTTCTGTTTTAATTTCCTCCCGATAGCTATCGGGATGCCGGAAATACTTTTTTCAATTTGTTTCTTTCAGAGATTATTTACCCGCTGATTTACCTGCTTTTCTTCTCAGGATCTCACCTTCAAATTTCACACCTTTTCCTTTGTACGGCTCAGGCTTGCGCAGACTTCTGATTTTAGCAGCTACTGCACCTACCAATTGCTTATCAATACTGTGTAAGGTTACTTTAGGGTTTTTACCTTTTTCCTGGGATGTTGTAACCGTCACTTCTTTCGGAATATCCACAACAATATTATGTGAATAACCCAATGAAAGATCTAATAAATTTCCCTGGTTAGAAGCTTTATAACCTACACCCACTAATTCAAGTGTTTTAGTGTATCCTTCAGAAACACCATAAACCATATTGAATAACAACGAGCGGCTAAGACCATGTAAAGCTCTGTGTCTGATCTGCTCAGTGGGACGTGTAACAACGATATTATCGTCGTTGATTTCCACTTTTAGATCACGGTTGATTGCTTGAAATAATTCTCCTTTTGGCCCTTTAACGGTCACCACATTATCTTTACTCACAGTCACTTTTACATCTTTTGTAAGAGGGATGGGATTTTTTCCAATTCTAGACATAGTCGGTTTTTGTTTATTTTATGAAATTGGTAGTGTTCAGCCACGACTTAGGCTTAATTTTCACACCAAAAAAGATTAATAAATATTGCACATAACTTCACCACCTACATTCTGAGCTCTTGCTTCCTTATCTGTCATTACACCTTTAGATGTAGAAATAATCGCAATACCCAATCCGTTTTTCACACGTCTGATCTCCAGTGGCTTGGCATAAGTACGTAAACCCGGACGGCTTATTCTTTCCAATTTCTGAATGGCGGGAATTTTAGTTTGTGGAT
The DNA here is from genome assembly GCA_038235345.1 of Chitinophagales bacterium. GTDB lineage: Bacteria > Bacteroidota > Bacteroidia > Chitinophagales > Chitinophagaceae > Ginsengibacter. Next base: position 32,313 of record JBBSUB010000009.1, on the reverse strand, counting down.
TGTACTTCAAGGCGATCTTGATCACACCTTGTTTGGAATCATCTTCAAATTTGTATTTGAGAATATATCCTTTGTCGTATAAGATCTCTGTAATTCTTTTTTTCAAATTGCTGGCAGGAATTTCCACCAGGCGGTGGTTTGCCATTTGAGCGTTTCTAATACGTGTTAAATAATCTGCTATAGGATCAGTAACCATTGTTTTGTTTCTTTTTATTTATAATTAAATTACAATGCGATATCCGTCAACCTCATGCGAGGAAGGGTTCTACCAACTTGCTTTCTTTACTCCGGGGATTTTACCATCAAGGGCCATGTCACGGAACATATTTCTGGACAAACCAAAGTGGCGCATATATCCACGTCCCCTGCCTGTAAGCTGGCAACGATTGTGAAGCCGAACGGGCGATGCGTTTTTAGGAAGCAGATCAAGACCTCTGTAATCTCCAGCGTCTTTTAATGCTTGTCTTTTATCGGCATATTGCGCTACCATCTTCTCACGTTTTCTTTGCCTTGCTTTTACGGACTCTCTAGCCATAGTATAATATTATTTGAAAATTTTAAATTATTTCTTAATGTTCTTAAAAGGCATTCCCAGTTCTTTCAACAATTCATACGCTTCTTCATTTGTATTGGCAGTCGTAACGAATGTAATATCCATACCGGTAATTTTGTTTACTTTATCAATATCAATTTCAGGGAAAATGATTTGTTCAGTAACACCCATTGTGTAGTTACCACGGCCATCAAATGATTTGTCATTGATACCTTTGAAGTCGCGTACACGTGGAAGTGATACAGAAACCAATCTATCTAAGAACTCATACATATTCACACCGCGCAAAGTAACTTTAGCACCGATGGGCATTTGCTTACGAAGTTTAAAATTAGATATATCTTTCTTAGACAAAGTACTAACCGCTTTCTGACCGGTAACAGTAGTTAATTCATCTATTGCGATATCAACCAGTTTCTTATCAGCAACCGCTCCATTTACACCACGATTGATGCAAATCTTTGAAAGCTTAGGTGCCTGCATGACTGATTTGTATGAAAATTTCTTCATTAAGGCAGGTACAATATCACTTTTGTACTTATCTGCAAGTCTTGGAGTATATTTTTCTGTGCTCATTATTTAATTACCTCCCCTGATTTTTTTGCTGTTCTTACTAATTTACCATCTTCACGAGTCCTCGTGATCCTTGTTGGACCACTGGTTTTTGCATCCCAAAGCATTACATTTGAAATAGCTATAGGCGCTTCCACTTTCACGATCCCACCTTTAGTGTTTTGAGCCGAAGGTTTTGTATGCTTGGTAACGATGTTTACACCTTCTACAAGCACACGATCTTTTTCTGTGATTATTTCAAGCACTTTACGTGGCTTTTTAAGGTCTTTATCTTCACCGGTAATTACAACCACTGAATCGCCTTTTTTTATATTAAACTTCTTTTTGAATCTTGTCTTCATTTTGACAATATTTTGTCTTAATTAATTACTTATTAAATTCCCGGTTTTTTTTCGGGGTGCAAAGATACAATAAATATTATAATACCTCAGGTGCCAGAGAAATTATTTTCATGTATCCTTTATCACGCAATTCGCGGGCTACGGGCCCAAAAATTCTTGTTCCTCTTGGGTCATCCGCTGCATTTAACAGAACTACTGCGTTATCATCAAAACGGATATAAGAACCATCTTTACGACGAAGTTTGTTTTTAGTACGCACAATAACTGCTGTGCTCACGGTACCTTTTTTAATAGCACTTGCAGGGATAGCATCCTTTACAGTTACTACAATTTTGTCCCCAACATGTGCATAATCCTGTCCGGAGTTACCCAGAACCCTTATACACAATACTTCTTTTGCGCCGCTGTTGTCTGCTACATTCAGCCTACTTTCTTGCTGTATCATTTTATTTAGCTTTGTGCCCTCAACGATGTGCCTCGGGCAATAAAAACAATTTTATTTAAAATCTTTGAACGACCGGTTTTAAACCGGCAAATATTATTTTACCTTTTCAAGTACTTCAACAAGTCTCCATCTTTTGGATTTGCTCAAAGGCCTTGTTTCCATAATCTTAACCAGGTCTCCTATATTACATTCGTTTTTTTCATCGTGAGCATGAAACCCGGTAGTTTTCTTTACGAACTTACCATACAGCGGATGTTTCACTTTCCTTTGAACCTTAACAGTAATAGTTTTATCCATTTTATTGCTGGAAACCACGCCAGTTCTTACTTTTCTTAAATTTCTATCAGACATCTTGTTCTAATTTTTTTATTTGATGATCCCAAAATCCTGGGACAAGTTGCGCGAATTACGAAGATTTTCCTGGTGGAGTTTCCCCGCTTTTTGCTAACCGGCTTTTACCCGGCTAATTGTTTTTTTCTTAATTCAGTTTTAGTACGCGCAAGATCTTTTCTAATATCGCGTATGGACATAGGGTTTTCCAAAGGAGAAACCGCATGTGCAAATTTTAATTTTTTAATGCGCAATTCGTCTTCAATGATTCTATTGTTGAGATCATTCTCACTCATCTCTTTAAGACTATTTACAAATTCGTTTTTGTTTGACATGGTATTCTGTGTTTGTTACTTTTACTTTTAAACCTGTATGAATAACAGATCTATTTAATTATGCCTGGTAATCTCTTCTTACTACAAACTTTGTTTGAATAGGAAGTTTCTGTGCTGCTAGTGCAAAAGCTTCTTTTGCTACTTCCAGAGAAACTCCATCAGCTTCAAAGAGGATTCTTCCGGGTTGTACTACAGCTGCCCAATATTCAGGGTTACCTTTACCTTTACCCATCCTTACTTCTGCCGGCTTTTTAGTTATTGGTTTATCGGGGAATATTCTTATCCAAACGTTTCCTTCTCTTTTCATGTGACGGGTCATCGCTTGTCTTGCAGACTCAATCTGCCTGTTTGTTAACCAAACAGAATCCAAAGCCTTTAAACCAAATGTTCCAAAACTAATTGTAGCTCCACGCTTTGTATCGCCCTTCATACGGCCTTTTTGCATTTTTCTATGCTTCGTTCTTTTTGGCTGTAACATATTCTAATTATTGAGTTGTTGAGTTATTATTGTTTAGTACAGGAAGTCCTGTTTACAGAATTCCCTGGATTATTTGTTTATCTTCTGCCACCGCCACCGCCGCTGCGATGACCACCGCCTCCGCCACCTCTTCTATCTCTATCTCCACCGCCTCTTCTATCTCTATCACCACCACCGAATCCACCTCTTCTATCTCCACCTTGCATTTCGCCTTCTTTCCCTCCACCTGCTATCACATTCGGGTTCAAATCACGTCTTGCCAATACTTCCCCTTTACAAATCCACACTTTAATACCGATCTTACCATAAACCGTTTGAGCGAATACACTTGCGTAATCAATATCCATACGGAAAGTATGCAATGGTGTACGGCCTTGTTTGATCTCTTCACTACGTGCGATCTCTGCTCCACCTAAACGACCACCAACCCTTACTTTAATACCTTCTGCACCCATTCTTAAGGCAGATGCAATAGACATTTTGATGGCTCTTTTATAGTTGATTCTATTTTCAATTTGCTTTGCAATAGTCTCTCCTACTATATGAGCATCCAGTTCTGGTCTGCGAATTTCAAGAATGTTGATCTGAACATCATCTTTTCCAACCAGTTTCTTCAACTCTTCTTTTATACGATCTACTTCTCCGCCACCTTTACCAATGATGATTCCCGGTTTGGATGTGTGAATAGTAATGATCAGTTTATTAAGTGTACGCTCGATAACTATTTTTGCAACACCGCCTTTGCTGATCCTAGCATTCAGGTAAGTCCTGATTCTATCATCTTCAATAAGCTTTTTACCATAATCTTTCGGATTTGCAAACCAGTTACTATCCCATCCACGAATGATACCTAACCTGGCTCCAATCGGATTTACTTTTTGACCCATTATTCGGTTTTTATTTATTTGTGTTTTTGTCTGAGGAATTCTCTTCAGTCTTAGCTGAAGTTTTTGTTGCTTTTGACTTAGTCTCTTTCTTCACAGTGTCTTTCTTAGCTGCTGTTTTCTTAGCTGCCGCTTTCTTTGCAGGTGCTTTTTTTGGCGCTGCTACTACCGCTTCTGCAACCGAAGTTGTTTCTGCTTTCGCTTTGCTTTTTTTAATACCTGGTATTTCTATACTGTGAACACTATCTACCACGATGGTCACGTGATTGCTACGTTTGCGGACACGATGACCACGACCTTGTGGTGCCGGACGCATACGCTTGATTACTCTGCCGCAATCTACCATGATTGTTTTAACAATCAGATCTGCATCTTCAACTTTTTCTTCAGCATTTTTCTGCTCCCAATTATTAATGGCGCTCTTCAATAATTTATACATTGGAACGGCCGGATGCTTAGGGTTAAATTGCAGAATTCCCAATGCCTTTTCTACCTCAAGACCACGAATCAGATCTGCCAGCAAGCGCATTTTGCGTGGAGATGTGGGATAATTATTAAGTTTTGCTACTGCTTCCATATTTATTTTATTTCTTAGTATCTGTACACATGGATGTTACATGCGGTACCGATCGGTATTTACATCTTTTTATTAGAGTGACCTTTAAAGTTTCTGGTGGGTGCAAACTCACCCAATTTATGGCCTACCATAAATTCTGTTACATATACAGGGATAAATTTATTCCCGTTATGGACAGCAAACGTGTGCCCCACAAAATCAGGAGTAATGGTTGACCTGCGAGACCAGGTTTTAATCACACCTTTTTTTGCTGTGCCGTCGTTGATGCCAAGAACTTTGTCTTCTAACTTTGCTTCTACGTAAGGGCCTTTTTTAATTGAACGAGCCATATTCTTATTTTAATTTTCGATTTGCTTTCTGCAAGCCTTATTTAATAGTTCTGTTGTATTAATCTGATTGGTTATCCGACCTATTTGTTTGGTAATTTCTTACCATTTTTCCGCTGGATGATCATCTTATCAGATCCTTTTCCACGGGTACGGGTAACTTCACCTTTAGCATATTTACCAGTCCTGCTACGTGGATGCCCACCAGAAGCCCTTCCTTCACCACCACCCATCGGGTGATCCACAGGGTTCATCGCTACACCTCTTGTTCTTGGTCTGATACCTAACCATCTGTTTCTACCAGCTTTACCTTTGCTTTCAAGACTATGGTCACTGTTAGAAACCTCACCTACTGTTGCGTAGCAGTTAATAAGAATTTTTCTTAACTCACCACTGGGCATTTTCATTACAGCAAATTTTTCTTCCTTATTTGCTAACTGAGCAGAGGTACCGGCACTTCTTACCAATATACCACCCTGACCTGGCTGCATTTCTACATTGTGAACCACAGTACCCAAAGGCATGTTTTTCAATTTCAATGCATTACCTAATTCCGGTGCTGCAGAATCACCACTCGTGATGATTGCTCCAACCTGGATTCCTTTAGGTGCAAGAATATATTTTTTAACCCCATCAGCATATACAACCAGGGCGATAAAAGCACTTCTGTTTGGATCGTACTCAATGGTCTTAACCGTTGCAGGGATATCTTTTTTATCTCTTTTGAAATCGATTATACGATACATTTTCTTGTGCCCTCCGCCAAGGTAACGCATACTTCTGCGTCCTTGCCTGTTGCGTCCGGCTGAATGGTGTACTTTTTCTACCAAACTTTTTTCAGGAACATTGGTAGTGATTTCTGCGTAAGCATTACCAACACGCCACCTGGTTCCGTTTGTAGTTGGTTTATATTTTCTTAAAGCCATATCGATTTATGATTTCAGATCACAGATTTCACTCCGCTTTCTATTATAAATATTTGTTCTTTTTTTTAACTCTATTAAACGTTATCGTACAGATCAATGCTTTCTCCCTCTGCAACGGTTACGACTGCTTTCTTCTTAGCAGACTTGCGGCCTACCAACAAACCAGCTTTTGTGTTTCTTTGTTTTACTTTAGAAGGCATGGTCAATGTGTTCACATGCTCCACAGTGATCCCGTAAAACTCTTCAACCGCTTTTTTAATTTCCAGCTTGTTCGCCTTCCTGTTTACGATGAAAGTATAGCGGTTAAACTTTTCAGTTAATTGATTTACCTTTTCTGAAAGTACCGGCTTTATTAAAACTTCTGACAGTTTCATGTCTATTAAATTTACTTTTTTATGTTTTGAGAAACAGGGCAGATTTTATGTTTCATAAAGATCTTCTCCTTCTATCTCATTTACTTCCTAACTAATATTTATTCTGCTGCTGCTTCTTCATCCTTTGTAGAAATTTCATCACCGTCTTCAACAAAAATCTTCGCTGCACTTTCTGTAAAAATCACTGTATCCGCATTTACTATGTTATACGTATTGATATCGCTTAACAAAGTACCACATACTGATGGAATGTTACGGAAACTCCTATATACATTTTCAGTGTACTCAGGCATCACGAAAAGAGATTTCCTGGCCCCGTTATTCACCTTAGTGAACATTTGTAAAAACAATTTGGTTGAAGGTTTTTCCATTTCTAAAGCAGCATCTTCCAGAATAACTATTTTATTATCTTTTGCTTTACTGCTAAGAGCGCTGATTTTAGCCAGGTCTTTTACTTTCCTGTTCAATTTAAAATCATAATCTCGGGGCTTAGGTCCAAAAATAGCACCACCACCTTTATATAATGGATTACGAAGATTTCCTTTACGGCTACCACCGGTTCCTTTTTGCTTATGCAATTTTTTGGATGAACCCTGCGCTTCAGCGCGGGTTTTTACTTTAGAGGTACCCTGGCGTTGAGCAGCTAAATATTGCTTTACTGCCAGCCATACCACATGACTATTTGGTTCTGTACCAAATATTTCTTCCGGCAATTCAATTGTTCTTCCGGTTTTTTGTCCTTCTATATTTATTATATCTACTTGCATGTTATTTCTGGATTAAAACGATTGAACCATTATGGCCGGGTACAGAACCGCTTATTAACAAATAATTTTTTTCAGGGAAAATTTTGACGATTTTCAGTCCTTTTACTGTTACTCTGTCATTACCCATGCGGCCTGCCATTCGCATTCCTTTAAATACTCTTGCAGGGTAAGATGATCCACCGATAGAACCCGGTGCTCTCTGACGATCGTGCTGACCGTGACTAGCCTCACCTACTCCGGGAAAACCATGACGTTTTACAACACCCTGGAAACCTTTTCCTTTAGTGGTACCAACTACAGATACGTCGTCGCCTTCGTTGAATATATCCACACCAATGGTGTCGCCTATATTCTTATCTGTTTCGCTATCGCGGATTTCTTTTACTATTTTTTTTGCCGATGTATTTGCTTTGGCAAAGTGGTTCTTTTCAGAGAGGAGGGTGCGGCTTTCTTTCTTTTCACCGTAGGCTATCTGTACAGCGTTATAGCCGTCAGTTTCTACAGTTTTCACCTGCGTTACTACGCAAGGGCCTGCTTCAATAATGGTCACAGCAGTCTGCTTGCCATTAGGATCAAAAATGCTGGTCATGCCAACTTTTTTTCCAATAATACTTTTCATTACTTTTATTATTATACCCAGCGCTCTCCCGAAGTTTCGGGATAGATGAGTGTTACAACTTTTATAAGAACTAAACCGGTGTTTTAAACTTCATTATCTGAAGGCACAACGGCAATAAGCTATTACGCTTTTATTTCAACGTCAACGCCTGATGGTAAATCAAGTTTTGACAACGCATCTACTGTTCTGGAACTGCTGGTATAAATATCCAGCAACCGCTTGTGCGTGCATAACTGAAATTGCTCACGCGCTTTTTTATTTACGTGCGGCGAACGCAAAACAGTAAATATCTTTTTATGAGTAGGTAAAGGAACTGGTCCTGTTACAACTGCACCTGTACTGCGTACTGTCTTTACGATTTTCTCTGCTGATTTATCAACCAGATTGTGATCGTAAGACTGAAGTTTTATCCTGATTCTTTGAGACATTTTTAAAGAACTTTTTTTTAACCAAATTTGTTTTTGGGAGTGCAAAAGTAAGTATCAATATTTAATAAACAAAAATAATTTTCAATCTTTCGAAAATAAATCTGAAATAATTTCTGGCATTAAATTTTCGGGAAGTAAAACTAAAGATAAATTATGGAAAATAATCAGAATAAATCCACTCCCAACAAGCTTTCTGCTGATATTGATTCAAAAGATGACAGGGATAAGATGAAACCCCAATCAACTGAAATAAATATTCCCGATGCGGAAGATATACCCGGACAAGAGAATATTGCACCTCCTTCAACCGGTGAATTTGCTGATCAAACAGCTTCTTCACAAAGTAAGGAAGGAGATGATTTATTTGATAATGAATTAGATAAAGCCATCAGGAACGATCCGGAATCAAATGTAACCAACCAGGAAAGAGAAGATCTGAGTAGAGCGGCCAACGATATGCCCGGTGATGATAAAGGGCTCCGTGAAGCCGCCCTGGACGATACAGATGAAGATGGCACTCTGCTCAATGAGGAAGGTATGGACAGAAGTATCAGTGGCGATGACCTGGATGTACCCGGATCCGAATTAGACGATGCAGATGAAAGAATCGGAGAAGAAGATGAAGAAAATAATGACTATAGCCTTGGAGGTGATAATCATCCACTTAATTAATTTTTCAATTAAGGAATTGATACAACCCTCTTTTATTCAGCAACATAATAACCACATTTAAGATAAGCGCCTTCTTTAAATGTAACGGGATGATCAACGTCATGGCCCGTTTTTTCAATGAGTGTAAACTTTCGACCACTCTGTGCCAAGGTTTCTTCATTGATCTGGAAAAACTCTTCTGCAGTAATTCTGGAAGTGCAGGATGCCAATACCAAAATTCCTTTCGGAGCGGTTAAGCGGGCTCCCAGGCTTGCCAACTGGGCATATTTCCTTTTGGCGATCGCTATTTCATTTTTTGCTTTCGCAAATGAAGGAGGATCTATTACAACGATACCAAAAACGACTTTCTTATTTATAAAGTTCTGCATCACTTCAAAAGCATCTCCGGTTTCAGTTTGATGCTTTCCGGTATAAGAATTTAATCCTGCGTTCATCTTTGCAATCTCCAGTGCCTGGGCACTTATATCTACGCTTGTCACTTCTTTGGCATCATTTACCAGGGCATGTACAGAAAAGCCGCCTGCATAAGAAAACACATCCAATACACGCTTATTTTTGGACATCTTCCCCACTTTTTTGCGATTAGGCCGGTGGTCTAAAAAAAATCCGGTTTTATGGCCTTTAATTACATTTGCTGAGAAACGTATTCCGTGCTCTTTAAATTCGACTTCTTCATTTTTGAGTTGGCCATAAAGAATATCTCCATCTTTAAAATCTATTCCGGCTGTAGATTGCAAATTCCGGCTTAAACGTAGGACAACACAGGTACAGCCGGAGATTTCAACAAGCAGTTCAAGAATTATTTTTAGAAAAGGGAACCAGATTCCTGAATACACTTTTAAAACCAACACCTCAGCATATACATCTGCGATGAGACCCGGGAATCCATCATTCTCCCCGAAAATCAAGCGATAACTATTTGTATCCGTTAGAAGTAATTCCCTTCTAATTAAAAAGGCCTGCGAAATTTTTTGCTCAAAAAAATCCCGGTTAATCGCAGCTCCCCCGCCAAAATGCAGCATTTTTATTTTGATAGGTGAATCCGGATCGTAAAGACCCACTCCTAAGACTGTATTATTTTTTCCATCAAAAATGATAGCAATATCTCCTGCCTCCGCTTCTTTATTGATTTTCCGGATACTTTCTGAAAATATCCAGGGATGATGCTGTTGTTTAAGGATACGCTCCCCGTCGGGAGTTAATTTGATCGCTAATCGGTTGGGGATTTTTTCCGGAAATTTTTCCTGGAACATACATGATGGTGTTTATATTTTTACTGCTTCCTCTTAATGGTTGATCAACTCCATTAATTTACCTGAGATCTTCGTGGTAATTTCACCCGGCTTACCGTCCCCAATTAATTTATTATTAATTTTTAACACCGGTAATACATTTTTTGTGGAACTGGTAATAAATGCTTCTTTGGCATTCTCAAGATCTTTCTGGGTAATCAGTCCTTCCCTGATATTAACCAGTTGAGAAAAATTCAGTATTTTTTTACGAATGATGCCTCTCAAAATATTTTTTGCGGGGGTAATCACTTCATTATTCTGTGTAATCACGAAAAAATTTGCTCTTGGACATTCCGTTATTTCTGACTGGTTATGATAAAGCACATCGTCCGCTTTCTTTTCTTTGATCAGGCGCTGCAGGTATATTGCATATAAATAATCGATCGTTTTTACATGGGGTAATTGTCTTTGATGTTCATGCGTAACCAGCCTTATCCCTTTATTAAAATCACTTTTATTGGTTTCAAAAGGAGTTTGCGTAATAAGGAGATTCGGTTTGGAAATTGAATATCCATCTTCTGAATACCCACCTGTTAAATTAATACGGACACCTGAGTTTGGAATATTGTTTTTTTCCAATAACTGATGAATGTATTTTTTAAGCTGATCCCTCTTCAAATCTGATTTCAGATTCATTTCCGAAACGGAAAAAAAGAACCGGTCAAGATGATCTTCTAAAAAAATTGGCCGTTTATTGATCGTTTTAAAAAAATCGAAAATTCCATACCCCCTTTGAATAGAGAGATCTGTTATCAAAATACTTGCAGCCGCTTTATCAATAAACTCTCCGTTAATTAACGTAAAATGTTCGTTCATTTTTGAATTCGATTGTACTTTTTTAAAATTTCAAGGACTTTTTCTATCGGCAAAGATTCTGCTTTATTTCCATTTCTTCCAATAATTGTATTGGCTGTAAATAAAGAATTTAGAATTGCTTCCTCTGTAGATTCAATTGCTGCCATAAAAAGTGGCGACATATTATCATTATGGACAAGATTTGTTTGTAATAATTCCATTGTGGCATTATGAGGATCTCTTAAACCTGTAGCGGTAGAAAAAGCGATTATATAATCACCACTTCCATTAGACCCGATGCCCCCTGTTTTACCTAATCCTAAAAAAGCCCGGCGGGCAAGTCGTTGTAAATTCCGACTATCCAAAGGAGCGTCTGTCGCCAGAATGATCATACAGGAACCATCTACATTATTCAACAACTGATTACTAAAACTAAACTTTTGCAATTCCTTTCCGACGGGCACTCCATCAATCTGTAAAACTCCTCCAAAATTCGATTGAACTAAAACTCCAACGGTATATCCTCCCAATGATTCCGGTAATTTCCTGGAAGATGTTCCAATTCCACCTTTAAATCCGAAACACACAGTTCCTGTGCCTGCACCGACGCTACCTTCCTGCACGACACCGGTATCTGCCACTTTCAGCGCGTTTAAAACATCTTCCTTAGATACATGTCTGCCCCTGATATCATTTAAATAACTATCATTCGTTTCCCCAACCAGGGAATTTACAGATGCGGCATTTTCATTACCTGCCTGTTTTAAGGTATAATCGATCAAAGCATCAATGCCCACAGCTACATTCATAGTATTGGTGAGTATTATGGGCGTTTCCATATTTCCCAGCTCAACCACCTGTGTACTCCCTGCCAGTTTTCCAAACCCATTGGCTGCAAAAATGGCTGCCGGTATTTTATTTTGAAAAACATTCCCATCAAAAGGAATAATAGCCGTGACACCGGTTCTGATAGAATCACCTTTGATCAAAGTCGTATGACCTACCCTCACCCCCGATACATCTGTAATGGCATTTAATTTCCCGGGTTGCATTACGCCGGGTTTAACTCCATAGTCCCGGGCTCTTTTTTTGTCCTGGGCGTGTAAAAGAAAAGGAATGGAAAACAATAAACAAAGAAGGGGATTTTTCAGCATACCTAATTTTTAATAACGGATAAAAATAAACAATTCATTTTTAACGGCGTGAATTGGATATAGCCTATTTGTGCAAAAGAAAACGATTTAAATAGAAAGTTTTCTTCCCGCAAAATATTTTTCAATCCCTGGTTTAAGAGATCACTTTGATACACTTTTAACATACTAATCACCTGTATTACAATTATTTAGAAAAACACAGGTTAGTAAAATACTCTAAATAGGAAGACGGAAGATCCAGCCTTTGATATGAAGCAAAAAACTTTACCCTGTTAAAAATAAAATGGAGCAAATTAAGTATTAAACAGCTATAAATTAAAAACGATTAATATTAATTTAAGCACTTCATTAAATGAAAAAGTTAAATAACTATCATTAAATCTGATAAACTAATTATTAAACTGTACATTTGCACATTATTTTATAAACAAACAATACAATGGACAACAAAAACACAGGAACCGTAAAATTTTTCAACTCCGAAAAAGGATTTGGTTTCATCAAACATGATGATTCTTCTAAAGAAACATTTGTACATGCAAGCGGTTTAATCGACGAGATTAAAGAAAACGACAAGGTGGAATTTGACTTGCAAAACGGACAAAAAGGCATGAATGCCGTTAATGTGAAATTAATCGGCTAGTATCGATATTTTCCAAAAAGAAGGGTGGCTTTTTAGCCGCCCTTTTTTTATGTCTGTCAATTTAATAAATAACATAGATTCCGAATGAATTTTTTCCGAAATTTACCATTATGGAATTACCTGATTTTAGTTCCCCGGAATGGATTGTCATTAATACGGTCATTTTTTTTATCGTCATAACCGGAAGATATTTTTTACTCTCAGGACTTTTTTATGCAATATTTTATATATGGTATCCTGAAAAATGGAAATCAAGAAAGATCAATAACCGGGAATTCAAAAAAGGACAATTAAAAACGGAAATAAAATGGAGTATGTTGTCGGCAGCTATTTTTGCAGTCACGGCAGCGGCGACAGTTATTATCTGGCAAAAAGGATATACAAAAGTTTATACCACTATAGCCTTATCTGATTGGTGGTATTTCCCATTGAGCCTTATAATATATATGCTACTTCAGGAAACATATTATTATTGGATCCATCGGTGGATGCACATTCCCCGCATATTCCTGATCGTTCACAAGGTTCACCATGACAGTAAAATCTCTTCGCCTTTTACTGCTTTTTCATTTCACCCTATTGAAGCTCTTTTGCAGGCAGTTTTTATTCCTGTTTTATTAATGATCATTCCTATTCATTTGTATGTCATTATAGCTTTGCTTACAATCATGAGTCTCAGCAGTGTTGTCAATCACCTGGATATAGAGATATACCCGGAAGGAAGCCAAAACAATTTTAGTAAATGGGTCATCGGAGCGACACATCATGCACAACATCACCAACGATACAAATATAATTTTGGGCTGTATTTCACTATTTGGGACCGGCTTAAAAAAACAGAAAGCCCTGATTTCAATAACGTGTTTGTACAAAAAACAAAACAACAGGTAAAGTCCTGAAAAAATTTGAGGTTTAAGGCTGAAACAACAAGCTTTTTTTATTTTCCTTTACTAATATTCATAAACCTGCCAGGGACCAATGCGGGAACCCTTTTTTTGTAATCAAGGTATTGAGTTCCGAACTCCACAATTAATTTCTTTTCTTCAAACCGGATTCCTATGATTACGTAGAGGGTTAAAAGAATCACAGCGATCAGGTTATTCAGATGAGGGAATAAAAAATAAAATCCCCAGACCACCATAATAGTTCCGGTATATAAAGGATGTCGCACATACCGGTGAATTCCATTTATTTTAAGTTCAGGTACGGGAGACTTTTCATATACCGCGCGAATACCACTTAATAAAACAAAATACTTTTTAAGGGAGATATACATAATCAGACCGCCGGGAAGAATCAGCAGAAGAACAGCAGGTAATTTCAACATAGGAATATTCCATAAAAGCGGACTTTTAAAGGAATATTGATACCATAGAATAAATGCAAGCAAAATAGAAACTACAAGGGTGTATGACAATCGGTAATACCTATTCAGGCTAAATTTTTCTTTGAAATACGCCTTTACTGCAGTGGCAGCCAAAACACTATGCAGGACATAATATACAGTCCAGATCACGATGAGGATATAATGTGGAAGAGTCAATGTTTTTAAAGAAAATTTAAATAAATCATAATGAATAAATAAAAATAAATCTTTTATACAATTCTAATGCATTCTTTATGATTCCCAACCTATATTTGTTTTCTAAAAAAAAATATATGATGCTAAAGAAATTCGGCTTATTTGCAACAGCAGCAATACTTACCTGTTCTGCAACATTTGCTCAAACCAATCAACAATTAAATTTAAAGAAGGGCCAAAAATATTTAGTTGAGAATAAAGCCAGCACGTACAGTACAACTGAAGTGCAGGGTCAGTCCATGGAAGTTACAATTGCCGCAATTACTACTTACGAAATAGAAGTTACAGATAGCAAAGACAATTCCTATAAGCTTTTAAGCACGATCAAAAATGTAAAAATGGATATGACACAGATGGGGCAGCAGATAAGTTTTGATTCTAAAAAGAAGGAGGATTTGAATGGACCAATCGGAAGTACTTTAAAGGACTATTTAAATGTGCCCCAAAAAGTAACCATCAACAATAAAGGAGATGTAATGCAGGATACTGAAAATAAAGAAAATAAATCAGCAACGCCACTTGGTGATTTTGAATCCACCGGTTTTGGAGCTACAATGGCTTTCCAGGCTTTACCTAAAGATTTGAAAGTAGGACAGACATGGAAAGACAGCAAAACAGCTGATGGAACACTTACCAATACTACTTACATGGTGAAGTCCATTAATGGAGATGTTGCCACGCTTACTATGTCCGGCGATATGGATATCAATAAAAAAATGGAGCAAATGGGGATGGAAATGACTGCAAAATCAAAAGGTAAATTCACCGGAGAGAACGTTGTAAATATGAAAACAGGATCCATTCAATCCCAAAATATGGTAATCAATTCAGAGGGGGTCATTGAGGTAATGGGACAGGAATTGCCAACCAACGCAAAGGTTACGAACACCACCACTGTGAAAGAGATTTAATTCATAGAACAAATCATTTATAGCCCTGCTTTTTGCAGGGCTTTTTTTATTCAAAAAATTAGGCAGTATTCATTTCTATTCGAAAATTTTCCTGCTTTTACTGATAGGTTAACCACTTCCATTTTTACCAAACCTATATAATTACAATGTTTATTTTTGCTCCGTGAAAAAATATTTGCCCTACGTACTTTATTTCTTTTTCTGGTTGCTGTTTTTTTTGGTTTCGAGAGGTGTCTTTTTATTATATGAACACTCCCTTACCAGGACACTAAGTACCGGAGATATATTTAATACATTTTATTACGGTCTGCGAATGGATAGTTCCTTCGCAGCGTATATCTGCATTTTCCCCTTCCTGGTATTTTTAATAAAGTCCGTTTTTCTGCGCCTTCCCGATAGAAAAATAATACAGGTTTATACCTATTTCCTCATCATTGTTCTTTCCTTCTTAAATATTGCTGATCTCGAACTTTATAAAAGCTGGGGATTCAGAATGGATGCTACTCCCCTGCTCTACTTCAAGGATCCGAAAGAGATGGCAGGAACAATTTCTTCTTCCCCGGTATTTCTATTGTTATTCATATGGGCAATTTTCACATTCCTGCTAATATTTATTTATAAGAAATGGTTCAATCCTGTGATGGAGAAAAAACTGAAAAGAATTTATATCCCGGATTTATTACTCTCTCTATTTTTGATTGCTGTTTTATTTGTTCCCATCAGAGGCGGAATTCAAAAAATCCCCATGAATCTGAGTGATGTTTATTTTTCTAAAAAACCATTTGCAAATCATGCAGCGATCAATTTACCCTGGAATATTTCGTTCTCTATTTTAAATCAACACAACGGACAAAATCCTTTTCCATATTTACCCGAAGAAGAAGCGGCTGATTTAGTGCATTCGTTATATGATACCGGCCCGGTAAGGAGTATGAACATTTTAGATTCCGTAAAGCCAAATATTATCTTTATCATTCTGGAAAGTTTTACGGCTAAATTTATTGGGCATTTAGGCGGCGTACCGGGAGTAACCCCTCAATTGGATAAAATAGCCGCCGAAGGTTTAGCATTTACAAATATTTATGCGTCTGGAGATAGAAGTGAAAAAGGCCAGATCGCTATTCTAAGTGGTTATCCAAACCAGGCGATTACCTCTATTATAAAAACGCCGAACAAAACCAGGGATCTTCCGTCCATCAACCAGGTTCTTGCCAAAAAGGGATATTCTACGAGTTTCACTTACGGTGGAGAATTAGAATTCGCGAATATTAAATCATATCTATTAAACACAGGTTTTGATAGATTGGTGGACAAATATTCCTTCCCGGTTTCCCAACGGACTACCTCGTGGGGAGTTCATGATGAGTATGTGTTTGACCAATTTTTTGATGATCTGAAAAAAGAAAATGAGCCATTTTTCGCTACTCTGTTTACACTGAGCAGTCATGAACCGTATGATGTTCCTTTAAAGCATTTTAAAGGAAATGATCCGACAACACTTTTTAAAAACTCTATGTATTACACCGATAGCGTTTTAGGGAACTTTATAGAAAGAAGTAAAAAAGAGGCCTGGTGGAACAATACCCTGATCGTGTTTGTAGCAGATCACGGGCATCCACTTCCCGGAAATGATCCGAATGATAAACCTTCCAAATTTCACATTCCGCTTGTATTTACAGGTGGGGCATTGAAGAAGCAAGGAAGTTTTGATGTGATCGGATCTCAAACGGATATTATAACCACTGTTCTGAATCAATTACATATACCATCAAAGCAGTTTGAATGGGGCAAGGATTTACTGGATTCATCAGCAAGCTCTTTTGCCTTTTATTCATTCAATAATGGATTTGGCTGGGTAACACCAAAGGGAGTTGCTACAGTAGACAATGTTTCAGGGCTCATAATTAAAGATCCGGGCTTTGACACCTCCCAATTGAAATACGGCAAAGCTTACATGCAATTTTCCTATCAAAATTTCCTGGATCGGTAAGTTGCGAATTATACAATGGTAATTAATCGATTATCTATCTTTGAATCAAATGCAGATCAATTTATGAAAAAAATAAAAAATATTCTTCAATCCTCTATTGATGTAAAACAACAAATTTTGGAAGATGAGAACCTTCTAAAAACAATTGAAGATTGTGTCATGACGATTGAAAATGCGTTTAAAAAAGGTAAAAAAGTCTTGTTTTGTGGAAATGGTGGAAGTGCCTCAGACGCGCAACACCTGGCAGCAGAGTTCAGTGGCAGATTTTATACAGACAGAGATGCCCTTCCAGCAGAAGCACTTCATTGTAATACATCTTATTTAACAGCTGTAGCGAATGATTATAGTTATGATGTTATTTATTCCAGGCTCATAAAAGGCATTGGAAACGAAGGGGATGTTTTGGTAGGATTAAGTACATCGGGAAATAGCAACAATATTGTGAACGCTTTCGAAATGGCCAAAGAAAAGAAAATGATCACGATTGGATTTACCGGCTCTACCGGAGGAAATTTAAAAGATCTCTCCGATTATTTAATCAATATTCCCTCAGACGATACACCACGGATTCAGGAGAGTCATATTACTGTAGGGCACATCATCTGCCAGCTTGTAGAAGAAATTTATTTTGCAGAAACCAATGATTAAACAAGCCATAATTTTAGCTGGTGGTCTGGGCACAAGACTTCGTGAAGTAGTAGCTGACAGGCCAAAATGCATGGCTCTTATAAATGGAAAACCATTCCTGCATTACCTTGTAAAATATCTTAAAAAAGAAGGGATTACCCATTTCATTTTTAGTTTAGGCTATATGCATGAAATGATCGAAGATTATTTAAAGTCAATGCATCCCACGATCAATTATCAGATTTCATTAGAAGAAGAGTCATTGGGCACAGGTGGAGGAATTAAACTCGCCTGCAAATTAGCCATGGATGAAAACGTCATAGTGTGTAATGGAGACACCATGTACAAAGTAAACATTGCGGAATTATCTGTATTTCATAAATCAAAACATGCCGCCTGCACCCTTACCTTAAAACCGATGCAGGATTTTGAACGCTACGGAGCAGTTGAATTAAATAATGATCAATCTGTTCTCACTTTCAAAGAGAAAATGTTTTATAAAGAGGGACTAATAAATGGCGGAGTTTATGCCTTAAATGCGCAGCTCTTTTTAGCAGAAAACCTTCCGGAGAAATTTTCTTTTGAAGAAGATTACCTGGAGAAAAAAATATATTCCCTGAAAAATAATTCAGAAATATTCGGATGTGTACAGGACAATTATTTTATTGATATCGGCATCCCGGAAGATTATAAAAGAGCAGAAAAGGAAATTGGAATTTAAACTGTACATCAATCCCAAATCAAAAATCCCAAATCCTGAATTAAGCACATGGAAATATTAAAAACAATCGATCGCTCCTGGACACTTTTTATCGATCGCGATGGAGTGATCAATCATGAAAAGAAGGATGATTATATCCATACCTGGGAAGAATTTGAATTCTATACAGGCGTGAAAGATGCCATGAAAATTTTCAATGCAATATTTGGTCGGATTATTCTTGTCACAAATCAGCGTGGAATAGCAAAAGGGATTACAAAACTTGAAAACCTGGAGATCATTCACAAAAACATGCTGGAAGAAATTGAAGTTGCAGGCGGGAGAATTGATCGAATTTATTTCTGTCCGGATATGGATGGCTTTAATAGAAAACCAAATCATGGCATGGGTTTACAAGCAGTGAAGGATTTCCCGGAAATCGATCTTACAAAAAGTGTCATGATTGGGAATACTTTAAGCGACATGGCTTTTGGCAAAAACCTGGGAGTAGCACTCAATATTTTTTTACCAACCACCAGGAAAGAAGTAGATGTAAATGACCCTCAGATTGATTTTGTTTTTCCTGATCTGATTACGGCTGCCAATGCACTTATAGCTTAGTTAAATAAAAGACGGTTAACAATAAATTAGGTGAATAAAAGTTTTCTTTGTTTAAACACTTTTGATGAATAAAATACTCTATCTAATAATATTTCTCTTTTCTACCGCTTTTTGTGAAGCACAGACTATTACAAGCGGAGATTACAAAAAACTTCAAACAAAAGAAGATTCGTTGAAACGATATGCTTTGGATATTGTTCAGGGAGAAAGTGCAGATGACCGCTTTGCTGCAGATAGCATGTTTACCAGAATGTTTGTTCGGGCTTTACAAACAAAAAATTCCATTGAATATCCTTTTGATTCACTGATCACTATTTCAAAACTTTCATCAAAAGACGGTTCTTTCAAAATATATACCTGGCAATTAATGATAACGGATGATATGGTCCGTAAGCATGGAGCCATACAAATGAAAACGGCAGATGGATCTCTAAAATTATTTCCCCTGTTGGACATGGCAGAATATATTGACCACCCCGCTGATACTATTACAAATAATCTTCATTGGGTTGGGGCTGTTTATTATCAGCTGATCGAAAAAAATGCATTTGGAAAAACATTTTACACCCTGCTCGGCTATGATGAGAATTCCATCTCAAGCAATAAAAAGATCATTGAAATATTGACTTTTGAGGATGGGAAACCCATTTTTGGCGGATCAAATTTTAGTTTCCGGGATAATAGTCTGCATAAAAAATCCATGGCGCGTTATATCATGGAGTATAAAAAACATGCCGGGCCAAGGTTAACCTACGATGCAGATGAAGATATGATCATTATTGAACATCTTATTTCTGAAACCGGTGAACCGGATAAAAAATACACCTATGTTGGCGATGGAGATTATGAGGGATTAAAATGGAAAGAGGGGAAATGGGTGCACATTTCTAAAATATTTACACAAACAACTGCTGAAGGCCAGGAACCTGTTCCGCATCCATTAAGAGATGCAAAAGGGAATATCGATGAATCTAAATTAAGTCAAAGACTTCCGGATTATATGCAGGATGATTCTGTTTCACCGGTGAAAAAGGAAACGCCGGTAAAGAAGAAAAAGAAGGGAAAAGATTAGGGAGGAGGGTAATTGTTGAATGGTTATATTGTTGAATGGTTTTAATAGAAATCACCAGAGAAATTGACATTGACGATATTGATTTTGTAGCATTGACGAGTTTTCTGAAAGCCACATTATGGACAGGGACAAAGCTCTTTACAACGGGCTTAAAAAACACAACTTTAAGAAGATAATGAACACTGCAGAATTAATTGAACTTCGAAAAACCAAAAGTGTGAAATAGAACAGTATTTAGCAGATTAAGCCTTAATCATTTAATTGTAATATTTTCATTCAGTTCTTTGCAATGTAGCATTTTGCTCTAACAGACTTCCCCAAATTAATCTATAACTCATTAATGGAAATTGCATAAAATGCAAGAAAGGATTGGTGCGATACCAACCATGGACACCCGCCGGTGCAAGTTCAAACATGCTGTTTCAAACAATAAACCATTCAACCGTACTGCCATTCAACAATTCAACCATACAGACATTCAAAAATTCAGCAGCATAACAATTTACAAATCCCCCAATTCCTCTGCTTTTTTCACCAATGAAATATATTCCTTCCGGTAGCCTTCAACATCATTTCCAAGACTTCCGTTCGCCAGGGAAATTACCTGATTATAATTAAGGACACCTTTAAATTCACTATTTCTCAACATCATTCCGAAACCTGCCACAGAAGCGGCAAAGCAAAAATTATCACTTGCTTTGGCAAGCGACACAGCATTATTCTTTACAGTATGAACAATCAATTTACTTTGACCACCATCCGGTGATTTATACCGGAATTTTATTGTCACGAATTCATCTGAAAAAGAGGTAGCCGCAGGTTTTGTATTTTTTGAATAGCGAAGCGGATCCACTTTCTTTAAAAATGAGGAAGATATTCCTGCCGGAATGATTTCATATAAAGCAGTTACGGTATGCCCGCTGCCCAATTCGCCGGCATCTTTTTTATCATCATTAAAATCCTCTTTGTTCAGGAGCCTGTTCTCATAACCGATCAACCGGTAACCGGCAATTTTTTCAGGATTAAATTCCACCTGCAATTTCACATCTTTTGCGATCGTAAACAGGGTGCCACCAAATTCATTTACCAAAACTTTCTTGGCTTCATTCAGTCCGTCAATATAGGCATGATTCCCATTTCCCTTATCCGCCAGCAATTGCATTTTATTATCTTTATAATTTCCCATTCCATACCCAAGTATTGTAAGATAAATTCCTTTTTCCCGCTCCATTTCAATGATGCGGATAAGTTCGTCATTGCTACTGGCACCGACATTAAAATCACCATCCGTACAAAGGATCACACGGCTATTTCCGGCTTTCCTAAAATTCTTATACGCAAGTTTATACGCAAGTTGGATACCCGCTCCACCCGCGGTAGATCCACCTGCTTCCAATTTATCAATCGCATTTTTGATGGTTTCTTTATTATCCCCACTGGCCGCATTCAGGACAATGCCTGTACTTCCGGCATACACAACAATGGAGATTACATCCTTTTCCCGAAGTTGATCTATCAGCAGTTTTAAAGATTTCTTCACCAACGGCAAACGATTTTCGCCCATCATAGAACCGGAGACATCAATCAAAAATACCAGGTTGGAAGCAGGCAGGCTTTCTGTTGGTATTTCTTTTCCCTGCAGGCCTATAAGTAATAATTTATTATCCT
Organism: Chitinophagales bacterium; assembly: GCA_038235345.1. GTDB lineage: Bacteria > Bacteroidota > Bacteroidia > Chitinophagales > Chitinophagaceae > Ginsengibacter. Next base: position 10,630 of record JBBSUB010000009.1, on the reverse strand, counting down.
TATTCCACGGACATTCACTCAGTTCTGTATTGATTGAAAAAGGATCTTTCCCAGTTGGTTGTGGATAATCGTATTTAAAATAATTGATCATTTCTTCTGTCCTCACAGCACCCGCAGGAGGCAATTTCCCATTCTCTAAAAACCTGCGCACATTGCTATAAGACGCAGCATCCACATCTATAGAAAAAGTGGATAAAGGATAGTCGCCTACTTTTTTAAATCCGTTCTCACTGATGTTATCATATTCTTCTGTATTAAACGTTTCTCTTTCCACATACCCGGGAGACATCATGACAGAAGACACTCTACCTTTTAATGGAGATAATTGTACCCCGGCAACAGGCTGTAAGGCTATACTATTATAAACCATGTCCTGGTCCTCCTTTTTTTGACTGACCCTTTTCATGATTATGTTGTAAACATTTTGTTTGCTAATGCGCACTCTCTCAGTTTTATATCCTGTAGCTGAGATTTGCAGAAATGCTTCATTCCCTAATTTAATCGAATAATTCCCTTCAACATCTGCTCTCACCTGAGTTTTTCCTGCATGCACAGATGCCCTTATTGGATCACCCTGTTCATTAATTATATTTCCGGTCAGCGTTCGCAAAAGTGTGGGGTTGTAAATGGAGCCAATAAAGAAAGAACTGATAAGTAAAAAGAGTAAACTTTTCATGAGTGGGTTGTTTAAAGTTTGAACAAATTTTCCAGACATTTTGATCGGATTATTTATATTTCCAGTGACTGATTTAAAATCAGGATGTACTTTTAAAACCGATTACATAATTTTAACCAAAATGAATTTTAATATCTTTAGCTGATTGGCCCTAATTACAAAAATATCATCCGTGGAAAGTGACGAAGAACTTATGCTGCAATACAAAGCAGAAGGGAGCCTTGAGGTATTGGGGGAACTGTATAGTCGCTATATGGATCTGGTATATGGTGTATGCCTGAAATATTTTAAGGAACCGGAAAGTGCCAAAGATGCGGTGATGAATATTTTTGAAGAACTGGTCACAAAGCTGAAAAAATACGAAGTAGATCATTTTAAAGGCTGGCTTTACCGGCTGGCAAGCAATCATTGCCTAATGAAATTGAGAAAAGATAAAACAGGTTTGAAGCAGGTAGATACAGATGTTATGCAATTTTCAGGAAATGTGCATCCTGATGATGAAATTGATTCTTCAGATAAGGAAATGCAGTTTATAACTATGCAATACTGTATCGAACAATTATCCGGAGATCAAAAAAAAGTCATTCAACTATTTTATTTGAAGGAAAAATCTTACCAGGAAATCGCAAATGAAACAAAAAACGATATAAATAAAATCAGAAGTTATATTCAAAATGGAAGAAGGAACTTAAAAATTTGCATGGAACAGGAAGCTTTGAAAAAAGCATAAAAAATGGACAAAAAAACGAAAACATATACAGTTATTGATTTTGCACGATACCATGACGGTAACATGGAGGCAAAAGAAATGCACTCACTTGAAAAAGCGGCTTTAGAAGATCCTTTTTTAGCGGATGCATTAGAGGGGTATATCCATACAAGTTCTGCTACAGAAGATGTTCAGCATTTAAGATCATTATTGGCAGAAAAAACGACACAGAAAAAAGTTTACTCTATTGCATCTGTCAGTCAGAATGTTTGGTGGCGGATAGCAGCTATTTTTATTTTGATCGGCATTGCCGGTTATTTCATTTTTAATATGGGAATGGATGAAGGAAGAACCAGCGCAAAAAATGAAACAGTTCATTTAAAACAACGGGTAGAGCAGTTGCCCGCTTTCGACTCTCCTGCTACAGCAATGGTCATGGAAAATGAAAAAAGGAATATGCTTGCCCCAGCAACTTCAGGTATTGAAAGTGCCCCGGTAAATCCAGAGCAGAGCCAAATCAAAGTATTTCCTGAGAAGAAAGAAACGAATTTAAAACGACCTGACAACTTTGATAAAAACAGTCCTGCCTCCAGGCAACAAAGTTTTTCCTTACAACGAAAACTGGAAGATACCACGCTTATCACCGGAGATTATGCAAGAGTCGCCACAAATGATCTTCCTTCAAGCCGGGAAGAAATAAGAGTGACTTCTAAACTTAAAACAGGAGATTCCAACAACATCGCGAGGTCTGCTCTATTAAGTACGGATACTCCCATGATGGCTTTACAAAGCACTGCTGATCAGGCAAGGAGTATGAACAAGAAAAATGCAGAATTATCTGAATTAAATGTTTTAGAAGAGGCCCAAAAAAGAAATGCAAATCAAAAAACCGGCGTAAATCTTCACGGGAAAGTTGCCGGTGTTGAGATTACATTCCAATCAAATCTGCAACCTATTGAAGGCGCGGAAAACTATAAAATTTATATTTCTAAAAACAAACAAGAACTACTGGATAGTAACAACAATGCACTTCATGGAAGTGTTCAATTAGAATTTTCAATTAATAAGCAAGGTCAGCCAATCCAAATCAACGTTATAAAATCACAGTGCCTTCCTTGTGAAAACCAGGCAATAAACCTTTTAAAAAACGGACCTTTGTGGAAAGGAGATTTAAATAAAAAGGGAGAACTGACAATTGTTTTTTAATGAAAACTACTTTTCAAATTTGTAACTTATAATTTTACAACCTGCCTGCCTAAAAACAATATTGACAAATAATCGATAGTTCATTTTCACCCGATCTTTCCAGATTATTAAAGGGAAATTTAAGTATCATCAGATTTTAGTCACTTTAATTACTCGATTCCTTACATAAATAAACACTAAATAAAATAATTATTTTCATACATATATTAATGTTATATTGCATTAACCTTATTCGTATCCCTCCTTTCTGAAGACAAAAAATAATATCCTGATTTGTATTAATGAGCTTATTGATTAAATAAATAATCAACATTTATATGATTAGAAATAATTCTCTTCAGTGGTATCTTGCGACTTCTCTTGTATTAGTTATCAATCCGATCAGCGATGGTTCCTTCTGGAAAATGAATCATTCTGCTGATGGCATAAATCATGTTATCTCCATTACCGGAACGGATAATGTAAAAAGTTCACTTACCGCTGCAGATAATTTTGCCTCTCTGCCAAGTCAGCCGAACGATTATTATAGAAGCAAAAATAGTGGAGGCTGGAACGATATAAACACATGGGAAAGTTCTTTTGATAATATCACTTGGGAAAACGCTACATTATTCCCAAATTTTGATGCAAGAGGAATTACAATCAGAAGTTCACATACAGTTACTTTAACGGCCAATACCACCACTAAATCTTTGACAATTGCAACAGGCGGAGTTTTAACCAACTCCGGACCTTTAGGCGGTTTTCAACTAACCATTTTGTACGATGGCACTCAAGAACCGGATTTCAAAATTTATGGCACCTATCTTTTATTTGGGAAACAACCGGTCTTTGAAACCGGTGCTGCAGCAAGGGTTTATGCAAACGGTTTAGTGAGAGTTGATGATAATATCGGAGGACAAAGTGAAGATTTTGCTTCCAGTTCCAATGTTACATTCAATACAAAGGCTGTATTTGAATGGAATATTAATAAATCATTTAAAACATCTGGTGCTGTATATTTTCCTAATTCAGGGACTGAGGTTCCGGTTTTTCGGGTGTCAAAAGATCCGGGATCTGTTGGTAGCGGGACTGTTCTAACAATTAATGGCATCCTTGATGTAAATGTGGATTTTATATTTATTGGCGGATCTAATAAAATATTTAGAAATGGTATCGTTGGGAGAAATACATTAACACAAAATAATACAAGTGGAAACAGATTTACAATAAATGGATTAAATGCGATATTAGGTGGAAGTGCACTGAATATTATCTTATCATTCCCGCTATACCTGGAAAGTTCTATCACTGTTCCGAAGGATTCAAGTGTAAGCATAAATGCAGGTAATATCAACAATGGAAATATCATTTCCATAGAAGGAACTATTGATGTAAATGACATCCAAATTTCTCCAAATACAACTCTGAATGTGACAGCGACTGGTAAATTCAGAACATCCCGTTCAGGCGGCTTTTCGGGGACGACCTCTTCTGTTCCAGGCGGTATCATAACCTTACAAACAGGATCCACCATAGAATTATACAGAAAGGGTGACCAAACCTTTTGGGATCGTTCGGATTTTTCCAATCTTATTTTTTCCGGTAGTGGAACTAAAAGAGCCTCTGTTGGTTTTGCTGCAATGGGAACTATCACCATAAAAGAAGATGCCATATTGGATAGCAGAGGGCAAAATATTGGAAATGAAAACACCAATCTTACCATGACGGACAATAGCAAGTTTATCGTGAGTACTATTGGCCGAAACCCTGCAATTGATGGTGTTTATAAACTCACAGGTGGTGTGATTCAATTTGATAACAATGGTCTAACAAAACAAACGATCCGTGGAACTACTTCTCTTCCAACCACTGGAAATTCTGTGATTTATAACCAAATAGAAGTAACCGGAAATAATGTGGGTATTGGTAATGGAAATATCAATCTTCGGGAAGGAGGAAAATTCACCGTAAAATCAGGTGGAATATTTGAGGTCAATGCCCAATCAATAAAAGCCGTAACCGGAAGTTCAAATCAACAAGTGATCGTTGAATCGGGTGCACAATTTAAAACCGGCAATGAGCATGGGTTTCATGGTATAGAAAGTATTGTCATTCCCATTGGTGTCAGTTCTATCCATCCTAATATTACAAAGATCATTTTGCAGCCCAATTCCAGCGTCAATTATCATAGATCCAATTTAGTCCAGACTTTCGGAATACAAACAATCACAGCGACAGTCCCCTACCAGCACCTGATCATTTCAGGAAACCAGGAAAAAACTGCTCATTTAAATCGTACTATTGAGATAAAAGGAAATTTAACTAAAACAACCGAAGCTGTTTTCAAACACAATAACAGTACGATTTTATTTAGCGGATCTGTTACGCAGGATTATAAGTCTGCAAACCCACAAATGATTTTCAATAATCTAACCAATCAAAATGAAGTTGGACTAAATATCCAGGATAGTCTCATCGTTTTTAGAACGCTGACTTTAGGTAATAATTCCAAATTAAATATCAACGCAGATATCACGCTGCAAAGTAATCTGGAAAACACCGCCAATGTAGATCCGATTCCTTCAAACGCTTCCATTAACTATAATGCATATAATCGATTTATTGTAGAACGCTACATTCCAAATCACGCGAAAGCCTGGCAACTGATTGCCACTCCGGTACATGGAGATCAAACAATTCACCAGGCCTGGCAGGAGGGAATGGTACGTGGAATGAATTTAAACAACAATGTGGCAGGAGCACCAGGAAATGCCAGACCCCGCTATGGCACCACCATTACCAGCGACAGGCCAACATGGGCAACCGATGGTTTTGACTTATTTACCGGAGCCGGACCTTCATTAAAAATATATAATCACCTTATAAATCAATGGGAAGGCGTTTCCTCCACCTATAATCCTGTTCAAAATATTACCGGTTATATGTTGATGGTTCGTGGGGATAGAAGTGTGATTGAATACAATCAACCGGCAACAGAAACAACGTTAAGATCACGTGGAAAGATTTATGCACCCGGAACCCTTTTACCTCCATCAACCGTCGTTCCCAACACGCCGGGATTATTTATTTCTGTGGGTAATCCGTATGCTTCAGCTATTGATTTTTATTCTTCAGACCGAAAAAATTTAGGTGAATCTTATATCATTTGGGATCCTAAACTTACCAATGGAATATATTCCCAGTATGGATTAGGGGCTTATCGGACTATTTCAAATGGTGTTGTTGTACCAAGCAGTGAAAATTATACTGATGGCAGCATTCCTTCTATTCAATCAGGACAGGCATTTTTTGTTCAACTTGCCGGAAATGCTACTGCTGCGGGATCTATTTCTTTTTCAGAAAGTGCGAAAACCTCCGGAAGCAGCTCGGTTTTTAGAAAAGGAAACACCTTTATAAATCCGGATGCGCATGTCCGGGTAAATTTATATTTAAAAGGAATAGAGGATCGCATATTATTGGACGGCATTAAGACTGAATTCCATCCACAATATGCCTCTTTGCTGGATGAGTTAGATGCGGTGAAATTGACCCATTCCGGAGAAAACCTGGGAATAGTGAGCAACTCCAAAACTTTAGCTATTGAAAGGAGACCTATTTTTCGTGAAATTGATACACTGTTCTACTCTTTATCCGGATTAAAAAAACAACAATATGAATTGGAATTCATTTCCAAAAAAACAGATATTTCCGGCTTATCGGCTTATGTGGAAGACGTTTATCTTAATCAGAAAAAATTATTGGACCCTTCCGGATCTACCGCGATTGGCTTTGAAGTAAACGACGAACCTGGCTCTTATAGCATGAATAGATTCCGGATTGTATTTATGAATACTAAAGGACCCCTTCCCGTGGCAATTACCCATTTCATTGCTGAAGTAAAAAATAATGATGTACTTATTAAATGGCTGTCAGAAAATGAATGGGATATTGAAAAATACATTGTGGAAAAATCTTCAAACGGAATTCAATTTAATTTCTTGTCAGAAATCTATGCTAAAAACAGATCCGCGAACAATTATCAAATGCCGGATCAAAGTCCAATTTTAGGGAATAATTTTTACCGATTAAAGATTATCAGTAAAAACGGAGAAGTACAATACAGTGAAATTATAAAAGTTGAAATGCATTCCGTGTCTTCTTCTTTCAGCCTTGAACCAAACCCGGTAAAGAATGGAATTATGAATCTCCATTTCACAAACCAGGTAAAGGGAATTTATTATCTGCGCCTTTTAAATTTGACAGGACAGACCATTTCGTCAAAAACTATTTTTTACAATAGCCAGATTCACCTGGAAATATTTAATATCAAACATGAACCGGAAGGAATCTATTTCCTTGAGATCACCAAACCAAATAGTGAAAGAAATTTATTGAAATTGGTCAATTAAATAATATCCCATTCTGAAGAGACATTAAAATTCTTCACTCAAATTCCTCCGAAAATGTGCAAAAAGGTGAAGTATTGAAATATGCAAATAATTGACATGTAAAGTGGATAACATTATAAACGGTATACAATAAAATGAACCAAAATTTGTTTTATGGGATAATCTTAACAGAATGAATACCCTCTTGTTAAGAAACAGGTAAAGAAGGGTTTATGTTATCACAAAAGAATCAATAACGTTGTCAAAAGAATGGATAAAGCGTACATTTGAATTCGTTTTATTAAATGTTGTTTAAACCGGTTCTTATCCAGCCTTTTTTTCTGTTTATGAAATAAAAAAAAAACAAAGGTCTTTCCAGACCGAAGTTAATTTTTTTTAAAAAATAATCCGATATAAATGAAATTGAACATGACCCATTCCTTTAAAAAATTCTTCGCTTTTTTAATTCCAGTTTTTTTATTTCTTATTCATTTACCTTTTGTTTCTGCTAATGTAAAATCAAATTCAGTTAATAATTTAAATGATTCAGAAAATATCCATCATACCAACAGTAAAATTTCTGATAATTCACTTTTATACGAATCTCTCGATTTAAACGCATTAGGACTTTCAGAAGATGCTTTTGATTACGCCATCAAAGGATATGAATATTTAAAAAGTAAAGGCAAATTAGATAATGAAGATATATTAAGCATTGTTGATTTCAGTTTACCCTCCAGCCAAAAAAGACTTTTTGTTTTGGATATGGAAAACGGACGGTTACTCTATCAAACTTTTGTAGCTCATGGCCGCAATTCCGGTAAAGAATACGCCAAAGAATTTTCCAATCAACCGGAAAGTTTCAAAAGCAGTCTTGGTTTTTATGTAACAAAAAATACTTACTTCGGTCAGCATGGATTTTCATTGAGACTGGAAGGCGAGGAAAAAGGCATTAACGATAATGCAATGAAACGTGCTATCGTTATGCATTCCGCAGATTATGTTGATAAAAAACTTATTTCAAGTCAGGGGTATATCGGAAGAAGCCTCGGTTGCCCTGCTTTACCTAAAGAAGTATATAAGCCAATCATTATAAAGATAAAAGACGGGTCATGCCTGTTTGTTTATAGTCCGGGAAATTATGCAGCAAAGTCGCCCGTGCTCCAACTGGCAAGTTTATAATTCTTTCATAAAATAGATTTTAAAAAAAAGTTCCACATCTCTATGGAACTTTTTTTTATGAGTGCTTCTGCCTGAACCAGAATATTTTTTTTTAAAAAAATACTTTCCCGTTACCACAAGATATTGGTCTTATTGCCATTTCATAAACCATAAGTCTATCGGTATAATACCGGTGTGTTTTTAAACGTCATAATATTTACATTTGGTATTATCTCCAAAAAAACTGCATATTTGCATCATGCAACTCTGGAAAAATATCATCAACAGACCATCTTAAGGTTTCTCCTCCTCTTTTCCATTTCACTATTTTTCATATTTATAACCAATTTTTAATTACAAAAAAACATTGTATGAAGACCATCATTGAGCCTTTTAAAATAAAATCCGTTGAACCAATCTATTTCAATACCAGAGAAGAACGCTTTCAAAACTTAGAAAAAGCATTTTACAATCCCTTTCTGATCCACTCAAAAGATGTGCTGATCGACCTGTTGACAGATAGTGGAACAAGTGCTATGAGCAGTGAACAATGGGCAGGCATCATGCGTGGAGACGAATCTTATGCCGGTAGTCCGAGTTTTTTCCGGTTTGAAAAAACCATTCAGGATATTACCGGAATGCCCATCGTAATTCCAACACACCAGGGAAGAGCAGCAGAAAAGATCCTGTTTAGTATCCTTGGAGGAAAAGGGAAATATTTTGTGAGTAATACCTTGTTTGATACCACGCGTGCTAATATAGAATTCTCGGGTGCTGAAGGTGTGGATCTGATCTGCGAAGAAGGAAAACATCCCTCCACCCCTGCCCCATTTAAAGGTAATATGGATACCGTATTGTTGAGAAAATTTATTGAAGAAAAAGGTGCTGAAAATATTCCACTGGTGATGATCACGGTTACAAATAATTCCGGTGGCGGACAGCCAGTAAGCATGCAAAATGTGCGTGACGTAAAAAAGATTTGTGTTGAATATAATATTCCGCTTTTTATTGATGCCTGCCGCTTCGCTGAGAATTGTTACTTTATTAAATTAAGAGAAGAAGGCTATGCGGACAAAGCTGTTCCTGAAATTGTAAAAGAACTTTTTTCCTATGCAGATGGTTGTACGATGAGTGCAAAAAAGGATGCTTTTGCAAATATTGGTGGTTTCCTGGCTTTACATAATGAAGCACTGGCACTGGAGTGCAGAAATATCCTGATCATTACAGAAGGGTTCCCAACCTATGGCGGACTTGCAGGCCGGGACCTGGAAGCAATCGCGATTGGATTAAATGAGGTAATGGACGAAAATTATCTTCGCTACCGCATTCGAAGTATAGAATACCTGACCAATAAATTAATTGATGCGGGTGTACCCGTTATGCAACCTGCCGGCGGACATGCTTTATATATTGACGCAAAAGAATTTCTGAACCATATTCCTGTAAATCAATATCCCGGACAGGCACTTGTATGTGCTCTTTACGTAGAAGGGGGCATTCGCGGAGTAGAGATAGGATCATTGATGTTTGGTAAATATGATGAAAATCATCAATTAATTCCGGCACAATTGGAACTTGTACGATTAGCTATTCCAAGAAGAGTGTATACTCAAAGTCATATTGATTATGTAGCAGAGGTCATCATCGAATTATTTGAAAAACGTGCAGAAATAAAAGGACTTGAGATTGTGGAAGAAGCGCCGATGTTGAGACATTTTACGGCGAAGTTAAAGGAGCTGTGAGCTTTGAGCGATGAGCCATGAGCTTTAAAGGTTGCCAACTTTTCGAAAATTGGCAACCTTTTTTTTAGGCCTCATCCCCAACCCCTTCTCCCCTGGGAGAAGGGACTATGCCCGAGGCTACCGATTAAAACCGGTAGTTACAAGATGGATCATGCCTACGGCATTTGCTGACATGCGCTAGCTTTTTCTTCACGTGGGGCCTGGTTTTAAATTACATTTCGTTATTTTTTTATTAAAATATAAGATATACACGCTGAGCCTACAAGCACAAAACTGGCATTAGCGGCTCAAAGCTCATAGCTCATTGCTCAAAGCTGACGGCTGACGCCTGAAACCTGACACCTGAAACCTTAGAATCACCTAACTTTGCGCCTCACCTACTGTTGAAAAATAGCAAAAAAATATACATGAGCGATCAACCATTCAAACAATTTATAAATCCAAAGAAGAGCAATGCTGCAATAAAAGAAAAGCATCGCCAGGATAAAAAGACGGCGAAAAAACAACGTGCTGTAGATATAGAAAAGCATTTTGAAGACAAAAGAGCGGCCCGCCAAAGAGGGTTTGAGGTGAAACCCAAACCGGCTGATAAACCGGATAAGAGACAAAAATATCCGCAAAAACCAAAAGTAACTGCAACTGCTCCAATCGCATCAGCATCAGCAGCCACGCCGGTTAAGGAAGGGGAGAAAGTTAAGAAAATTATTCCGGGTGAAATGCCTCTGAATAAATTTCTGGCTCATTGTGGCGTTACCTCCAGAAGAGA
>JBBSUB010000008.1:0-46109 GCA_038235345.1 Chitinophagales bacterium | reverse complement strand
ATATTGGATGAAGCCGGGTTATTCCTCCATCTTGTGGAAGAAAAGAATACGAATAAATTGCCGGAATCCAATTTTGAGAACCTGGCTGCACTTAGAAATGTCTTAAAAAATAAGACAGTCCTGATCGCAGATGATGATGTACGCAATATCTTCTCGCTAACAAAAACTTTGGAATCACAGGAAATGAATGTACTGACTGCTATTGATGGAAAAGAAGCACTTAAAATATTGAAAGAAAATAAGCATGTTGATGCGGTATTAATGGATATGATGATGCCGGAAATGGATGGTTACCAGACCATACGTGAAATTAGAAATAACCGGGAATTTAAAAAGATTCCTATCCTGGCAGTTACCGCGAAGGCAATGAGAGGTGACAGGGAAAAGTGTATCGAGGCGGGAGCTTCGGATTATATTTCAAAACCAGTGGATATAGATCAACTCATGTCTTTATTACGGGTATGGTTATACGATAAAATATGATATAAATTTTTATGAATCAAATTTCCAAAATTTTGATCATCGATGATGACAGCAGAAATGTTTTCGCCTTAAATGCGGTATTGAAAACAAAAAACTTTACCTGTGTTTCTGCCACAAATGCCGAAGATGGTTTGCATTTGATGAGAACAAGTAATGAAATTGGCCTGGTTTTAATGGATATGATGATGCCTGATATGGATGGCTATGAAGCAATTTCAGAAATGAAAAAGGATATACATTTGAATAAAATCCCGATCATTTCCGTGACTGCACAGGCTATGATGGGTGATAAAGAACGATGCCTGGCAGCTGGTGCGGATGCATATGTTTCCAAACCCGTTCAAATAAATGAATTGCTCCGGTTGATTGATAAACTTATGTAAATGACGTTCGGTTCTACAGAAAAATTAGATGAGCAAATAGATATCCTCATGGCAGATGCTTTCGAGGTATACGGGTATGACTTTTCCGGCTATTCACGGGCTTCTTTTAAAAGGCGCATTCTTCGTTTATTTGTTTTGGATAAAATGGTGAGTTTTGCTGAATTCAGGTATAAAATCCGTTCGGAAGCAGGCTATTTTAACCGGTTTCTGGAGCAGGTAACGATTAACGTGACTGAAATGTTTCGCGATCCGGATTTTTACAAATGTATGCGGGATGAAATATTACCCAACCTGGGAACGTACCCGTTTATTCGTATTTGGGTGGCAGGATGCAGCACCGGAGAAGAGGCGTATTCAATGGCTATTTTACTAAAAGAATTAAATTTGCTAAGAAAATCCCTGATCTATGCGACAGATATTAATTCATTTGTACTGGAGAAAGGAGCTAAAGCAATGTTTCCAATGAATAAAATGAAACAATACTCTGAAAATTATATTGAATCCGGTGGGCGGGAAGATTTTTCAGAATACTATATAGCGAACTATACTCTGGCGAAACTAAATGGAGAATTAAGAGAAAAAATTGTTTTTTCAACACATAATTTGGTTTCAGATAAATCCTTTAATGAGTTTCAATTAATCCTGTGCAGGAATGTATTGATCTATTTTGACCGGGAATTGCAATCGAAAGTATTTACACTTTTTGATGAAAGCCTGGACACATTCGGATACCTTGCCCTTGGTACAAAAGAAACCCTTATTGAAAAATCGTCAAATAAAAAGTATAAGAAATTGGAGAATGAAAAAATTTGGAGGAAAATAAGTAATGAGTAGGTGTGAGGCGATATGGATTGGTGGGTCAGCAGGAAGCCTGGAGGTTCTTTTAAAAGTACTGCCGCAACTAAGGGAAGATATAGATTTTGCGATTGTAATTGTGTTGCATAGAAAACCCGGAGCAGATATTTTGCTTACGGATTTACTTTCTTCCCGCACAAATATTCCTGTTAAGGAAATAGAAGAAAAAGATACTGTTGAAGCAGGGGTTATTTACCTTGCGCCCTCCGATTATCATTTATTGGTAGAAAGAGACGCGACCTTTTCTCTGGATCATTCAGAAAAAGTAAATTATTCAAGGCCTTCTATTGATGTTGCCTTTGAAAGCGCCGCGGAAATTTATAAAGAAAATTTGGTCGGATTATTGCTCTCGGGTGCCAACGCGGATGGTGTAGCCGGGTTGATTAAAATAAAAAAAATGGGTGGAAAAGTTATTATCCAGGATCCTGATTCCGCCAAGGTTTCTTATATGCCCGCGCAAGCAGAATTATATGTGGATTACGATGCCATGTTGCAAATAGAAGAAATAGCGGATTGGATAAACAAACTATAAAGAAATTAAACGATACCATAAGATGGCAAGAGAAAAAAAAGTGTTTATTTTCGATGATAATGAAGAATTATTGGAATTGTGCACGCTTATATTGGAGGATATAGGGTGTGAAATTAAAACATCCATGGTATCTGATAACCCGGATGAACAAGTGTTAGAATTTAATCCGGATATTATTTTTATGGATAACTGGCTTCCCAATATAAGCGGGGTGGAAGCAACCAAAATCATAAAGGCAAATAAGCAGGTAAGCCATATTCCTGTGATTTATATTTCAGCTAACAATAATGTGGAGGATCTCGCCAGAGAAGCAGGTGCTGATGATTACCTGGCAAAACCATTTGATATTTCCGACCTGGAAGAGATGGTTAGAAAATATGCCCTGTAAAGAAATTTGAGAAATGAAGGTTTCTGATTTCTGTCATTTTTCTTCTTCTTCATTTTTCTTTTCTCTTAGGAATTCTCTTTGCATAAAAGGTTTAATTCCTTTATCTTGCACCGATTTTAATAAGAAATTGGGAACCTGTAAAAAACCAGGATCGCACCTGTCATTACCCGTCTGCTTTAATTTAAAAGTGGAATAATCTGTAATAAAATATGCTTCCAAAATTTAAGAGAATTCTTTTAAAACTTTCTGGTGAATCCCTTATGGGGGACAAAAACTTCGGTCTTGATTCTGTCGTATTACGTCAATATGCTCAGGATATCAAACTCATTACCGATTTGGGTGTACAAGTAGCCATTGTTATTGGAGGTGGAAATATATACCGCGGCATGAACGAAGCTGAAACCGGTATCGAAAGAGCACAGGGCGATTATATGGGTATGCTCGCGACCGTTATTAACGGAATGGCTTTACAAAGTGCCTTAGAGAAAGAAGGTGTTTATACTCGTCTTCAGAGCGCCATCAAAATGGAACAAATAGCCGAGCCTTATATTCGCAGAAGAGCTATACGCCACCTTGAAAAGGGCCGTGTGGTTATCTTTGGAGCAGGCACCGGAAATCCATATTTCACAACAGATACTGCGGGCTCATTGAGAGCAATCGAAATTAAAGCGGATGTGATCCTGAAAGGTACCCGTGTAGATGGCATTTACTCTGCAGATCCGGAACTGGATTCCACGGCAGAGAAATATGATGCCATCACTTTTTCTGAATGCATCAGCAGAAACCTTAAAGTAATGGATATGACTGCTTTCACATTATGTATGGAAAATAATCTTCCAATCATTGTATTTGGTATGGATTCTCCCGGCACCTTATTGCAGGTGGTAACAGGAGAAAAAGTTGGTACTTTGGTAACTGGATAATTTGTATTAAATTACGCTTCCAATAATATCCATATTGTAGATTTGTCATCAATCTGCAAGTATATCCTGTGTAAATTCAGTGAAAATAACCCCTAGGAGTTTTATTTATTTTCAAAAAGAATTACCATGATTGCTTTGATTTGGATTGTATCCCTGATCGTATTAATTGCTACTGCTGTATTGGTTTACAAAATGCTTGTAACCAGTAAAGAGTTTTTCTCATTAGATAAGCCATTCCCTTTTAAATTATGGAAAAGCAGTTCATCACAGGACAAATTCAGGCAATCCCTAACCCGATTAAATTCTAAAATTAAATCCCTGGAGGATTCAAATGCTTATTACGAAATTCAATTTTCGAAGTTACAATTGCAAATGAAATCCGAACACAATCCCGATCAGAAAAACCTGACGGAAACGCAATCTTATATTCCGGTGAAAGGGGAGGAAGATGATTGGGAAGAAATGTATTACCAGGAGAATGAACAAAAAGTGCAGATTGAAAATGAATTGGATAAAGCGCTTCAAGCCCTTGAACAGGCAGATCAGAAGCTTCTAAACCTGGAAGAGAATGATGAACACCCCGGATCATTAAGAAGTAATTATGATGCCACTCTGCTGGAATTGAAATCCTTCCAAAATAAAATAGATGTTTTACAAAGAAAATTGGAGGCCGCAGCAGAACGCGAAAATGAATTAAATAATCTGTTACAAAAAGAAATCGATCTAAAAAAGGTATATGCCAAAATTGAAAATGAAAATGTACGTTTAAGAAGTGAAACGCAAGATCAGAAAAGGCAAATAACCGAAATGTTTGCCAAACAAAAAGAGACCTCCAAACAACTTGCCCGGAATAGGGAGATACAAAGCCAGGCAGGAATGTATGAGGATGAAAAAAGTCGTAAAATGGATGAGTTGAAGAAACAAATGGAGAATAATAGAATTTTTTCGAAATAAAATGGGATAGATAGATTGGATGAGGTCAGCATTAAAATAATGCTTGAGTCTGAATTAAATAAGAAAATGTAAGGACATGATTGCTTTCAATCAGTCTCCTTTAAAGATAAACCTTTACGCATCTTAAAATTTACTGGCTATGAATTTAATCGAACGTGCAAAAAATATTCTTCTTACACCTAAAACAGAATGGTTGGTTGTGGATACAGAAGTAGCTACTCCACAAAACATTTTTATGAATTATGTATTGCCCCTGGCAATCATTTCTTCCATAGGAAAAATCCTGGCGGGCATAATGCCTTCAGCTTTCATGGGAACTTACCTGATTTGGATAGCGGTAGTTAGTTTTATTTCCATTATTATTGGATTTTACATTTCTGTTTATGTCATTGATATGTTGGCTCCCAGTTTTAATTCGGAGAAAAATGTAGGGAAATCAGCTCAATTAGTAGCCTATTCCAATACGCCTGTTTGGGTAGCCGGTTTTCTTTCTTTTATTCCGGTAATTGGTACCCTGCTGGCAATTGCCGGTTGGGTCTATTCTATATTTCTTTTTTACAATGGGTTGGGGATATTAAAGAAAACACCGGAAGATAAAAAGGTTGTTTACATGGTTGTGGCCATTATTGTGATGATTGCCATTACATTTATTATTTCCGCCATTCTGATGGCAGTATTTGCCAGTATTATAGGTTTTGGAGCAATGAGTCAGGGTGTGTTAGGGATGTAGATTTAAGCATAAAAATAATTCAAATGAGCATCCTTAATGAATGGGGTGCTTTTTTGTTGCCAGGTTTTGGGTAACAGGTTTCAGGTTTCAGGTATTAGGGAATTCCTGCTCAATATCATCGGTTGGTATTTATTAATTGTCGTTTTTGCACGTTAAATTTGCATCACTAAATTTTTCTAATCATGTTCGATAATAATTCTATAGCAGCTACCCGGAAGGTATACCAGTTGCAATCTCTTTTGGAAAAGGATGTGGACATAAACCCGGTTCTTCAATTTCAAAAATGGTGGCAGCAAGCAATTGAAAGTAAAATAGATGAAGTAAATGCAATGACCTTATCAACCAGTTCTCTTTCGGGAGTACCATCGTCCAGGATCGTACTGCTTAAAGGTATTCAGGATGATGGGTTTACCTTTTTTACAAATTACGATAGCCATAAGGGTAAAGAAATTGCACAAAATCCACAAGTCGCTTTATTATTTTTCTGGAAAGAAATGGAAAGACAGGTTCGGATAGAAGGAATAGTTAGCAAGATCAATGGAGAAGAAAGCGATGAATATTTTTATTCACGCCCACGGGAAAGTCGCGTAGGAGCCTGGAGTTCTCCACAAAGCACCGTCATCAGCAACAGGGAAGTGTTGCAGGAAAACGTGCATAAATATGAAAAAGAATTTGAAAATAAAGAAGTTCCAAGACCCATTAACTGGGGCGGCTACAATGTGCAACCCCGGTTAATGGAATTCTGGCAAGGGCGGCCCGGACGTCTGCATGACAGGATCCAATATTCTAAAGACCAGCAAAATAACTGGCAGATAAAAAGGCTTGCCCCTTAATAATTACTTTTCAGTTTTTTCAGCTTTTTTTGCTGATTCAGCTTTCTTTGCGTTAGAAGTTGTTGGTCTTGATTTACCAAAAGAGCCCATAAAAATTTTACCTTTCTTTGTTTTTTTATCTCCGCGTCCCATTAAAATAGATTTTTAAAATTAAATATTTGTTCAAAAAAAAAGCAAGATACACGATTGCATCTTGCTTTGTAGAATTTTCTCGAAAATTTATATTTTCGAAGCTAATTGTTTGCCTGCTTTAAACTTAGCTACTTTTTTAGCTTTAATTTTAATGACATCGCCAGTTTGAGGATTACGGCCGTTACGGGCAGCTCTTTTACTAACAGAAAAAGTCCCAAATCCTACTAAAGTTACTTTTCCACCACCTTTTAAGGTTTTGGTTACAGCATTAGTAAATGAATCGAGAGCAGCGTTAGCTTGAGTCTTGGTAATTTCCGCATCATCAGAAATTTTTGCGATTAGTTCAGCTTTGTTCATAATATTTTTTTTGATTTTTTAACAGGACAAATATAGAAGGTTTTTCAATGTAATAAAATATTTTCGTTTATTTTTTTATTTACATTTTTCATTGAAAACCATAAGTAGTAAGGATGTTGAAGGTTTTTATTGTTCAGGCATTCATCGCTGCGGGTTAAGAAAAGCATTGTAATTCATGCCTGTAGCGCATTCCAGCTTTTTAAGGTAGCTTTTTATACTTTCTTTTTTACATAATCATTAGCTGAAAAGTTCTGTCAGTCTATATTTTGTAAAAGTGAACGAAACTCAAAACACTTTTCTCCCCATTTTAAAAAGGACTCATTTTTTAGTTTATTTTCAAATTTATCAATGAAAGTTTGATTGCTTTCTTTTGTGTTTGCTATCAGTTGAAGAACGAAAACTTTTCCATCCGTTTCATCTTGTCCAAGTAATTGATGAAACCGGTATTTTCGAAAACAACCAGTTTCCATCAGGGTGGGGATATGCATTTCTTTTTGCCATTTCAGCCAATCAGCAAGAATGTCATTGTCTACTTTAGTCGTAATATTTACTGTATACATTTTAAATTTCTAATTTTAAATAAACAGGGCAATGATCACTATGTTTTATTTCCGGAAATATTTGCGCGTCCAGAATATTTCCTTTCAGGTTTTCTGTAACAGAAATATAATCGATCCGCCAACCTTTATTTTCCAATCTTACAGAAGGCCTCATTACACTCCACCAGGAATATTGGTGTGGTTCTTTATTTAAATGACGGAAACTGTCTACAAATCCGTTTTCTAAGAAACGATCGAACCAGGCTCTTTCTTCCGGTAAAAATCCACTGTTCTTTTTATTTCCTTTCGGATTGTGGATGTCTATTTCTGTGTGCGCGATATTATAATCTCCACATATTATGACCTGCGGCCGGGCTTTTCTTAATTCATTAATATAAATCAGGAATTCATCTAACCATTGATATTTATAATCCTGCCTTACTCCGCCGGTAGTGCCGGATGGATAGTAAGCATTGATAATTGTCAGATCTCCAAAATCTGCACGTATCACTCTTCCTTCCAGATCGCTCTGTTCGTTATTGTGCCCATATTCCACGTAATCCGGTTTTGTTTTTGAAAGGATGGCTACGCCACTGTAGCCTTTTTTTTGAGCACAAAAAACATATGATTTATACCCGGTGGATTCAATGATCTCTTTATCAATATCACACTCATGGGCTTTTAATTCCTGAAGACAAATAATATCCGCTGGCGATTTTTCAAGCCATTCGATGAACCCTTTTTTTATGGCGGATCGGATGCCATTTACATTGTACGAAATGATGCGCATGAATGAAAAGTAATTACTAAAAAGAGCGAAAGTAGACAAATCCTATCAAATTTGGAGAATCCTTATTCGCCGTTTCTTAAGGAAGCAATTTACTGAAGCAGTCAGAGGATTTATGCAATTTTCTTTATGATTTCCTCAGCAGCTATCCGACCGGTTTCAGCTCCGCCATTCATAAACCCCTGAAAATCCCTGCTGCAATGTTCTCCGGCAAAAAATACATTGCCAACGGGCTTGATCTCTTCTCCGGCAATGGATGTCCATTGGCCAGTTTTATAGCAACTGTAACTTCCTTTTGTGTAAGGGTATTGAATCCAGTTTACAAATACATGTTTATTGATAAACTTTTTATGGGATCCCGGAAAGGATTTATCCATCTGCTTGCTGAGCCTGCTTACCGTTGCATCGGGCAGTTCTGTTTTCCATACATGTGATGGCGGGGAGATTGGATTTTTAAAAGAAAGATCACTCAGTTTTTGGGAGGGATTTCCTCCAAAATAACAAACATATACTCCAAATGGATTTCGCGGATCTTTATTATAACCTCCATCCCAGCCATTACTTATTTCTGCCTGGCAAAGGCGGCCTGTAGCCAGGTTTGGAGCTTCTTTCCAGGGAGAGCCATCATAAGCTAAAACCAGTTTGGTATTATTTCCCATACCAAGTTCTTTGATGGTTTTTATTTTTTCCGGTGTCAGAGATTTGAGGTTCATCGGAATATTCCGGAGCATGGTAAAAGGAATTGCTATCACGACATAATCCGTTATTATTTTTTCATTATTTTCAAAAGTAAGCTGGTATTTATCATCGGCAGTATCTTCTATTGATACCAGATGGTAATTTTTTTTAATGATCTCATCACCAAGTTTTTTTGAAAGAGATTCTATTACTTTTGAATTGCCTCCTTTTATGCGGAAACGCTCATCACTTTCACCAAATACCTGGAATCCGTTTGTGGTATCCGGGTTGATCATGGACAGCATGTTGAGGGTAGATTGTTCGGAACATTCTAAACCATACTCAGCGGCAAATGATGCGTTCAGAATGCTTTTCAGCCATTTGGTACATTTCAGGCTTTCAATATATTTATCCAATGACGTATTGTCTAAAACCACCGCTTCCGGAGTATCATAATTCTCTCCCAGCGAATTAATGTCGGACTTAATTTTTCCGGCAATTTTAGAGAATTCCCGGACGATTTCTTTTTCCGGAATGTTCCGGTTGTCAAAATAGAAAATCTCAGTTTTTAGCTTTTTTTCTTCTTTTTCTTTTTCCAGATCGATTAATTCAAGGTTAAATTCTTTTACCAGGTTTAGCATATCGGCATGATCCGAATCTAAAAAATCACCGCCGAACTCCGGAAAAATATCAATGCCCATCGTATTGTTATAATGTGTCAGGATACGGCCTCCTGTTCGGCCACTCGCTTCATAAACAGTAGATGGAATACCCGCTTTTTGCAATTGATACGCGCAGTGTAATCCGGCGATACCGCCGCCAATAATAGCGATATGGAGGTTCTTGTTTTTTTCAGGATTCCCATTCTTCTTTTCCTCTTCTGACGGGGAACTACACGCGTTTAATAATGGGAGAGAGGATGCTATTGCAACTGCCAGGGCTCCTTTGGAGCTGTTCTCAATAAATTTTCTTCGGGTAAAAGGGTTTTCTTTTTTATGAACTTGTATAGGCTCAATTAGTGTTCTGTCCGTTATTTCGGGTTGCATCAATTTAATTAGCTCTCTTAAAAAATTGGATTTGGGCTTTCTCATGATTTCGTATTTAAAAGTGAGAGAAGATGCAGGGAGTTCCATGAATGAAGATTTAAATATACGATATGTTTTGAAAAAAAGTCAAAGTTGAATTTTTCAATTCAGTCCTCATTTACCGGGAGGAAAGAGTTAATTTTGCGCTCTTTTTAGTAAGAAATGGTTTTCAGGTTTGTTACCGGTTCATTCATTCAACGCCCAAAATGCACATATTAAGATCCAAATGGTTCATACTCTCAATCCTGGCGTTAACCTGGGGAAGTTCTTTTATTCTGATTAAAAAATCTTTAGAAGCATTTACTCCCTATCAGATCGGATCCATCCGGGTCATTGTTTCAGGCCTTCTCTTAATGGGAATTGGTATTCCTGCTATAAGAAAAATGGACAGGAAAACAGTTCTTTGGATGGCTTTTGCCGGTGCCCTGGGTAATTTTGTTCCGATGTTTTTATTCCCGATGGCTCAATTGAAAGTAAGCAGTTCCATGGCGGGAATTCTTGATACACTGGTGCCGGTGTTTGTGTTGATCCTGGGATTTTCATTTTTTAAAATGCGCAGCAAAACCATTCAATGGATCGGTGCTGTTGTCGGTTTTATAGGAGCTACGATATTGATGTATTTTTCAGCGGATAGTTCCGGTGATTCTGATGTAAGGTACTCACTGTTGATCGTTTTGGCAACGTTATTCTATGCAGGAGCCGCCCTTATTGTGAATCAGAAACTGCAGCATGTACCTTCCTTAAAACTTTCCGCGAGTGTATTTACCCTATGGATGTTTCCCTCAATCTTTATTTTATTTTTTTCAGGATTTTTCCGTGAGTTTCAGGGAACATCAGCTCAGTTTGAGGGCTTGGGATATTTAAGTATTTTATCTGTTGTTGGTACTGCTATGGCAATGCTCCTCTATTTCCGTTTAATACAAACCACCTCCGCTGTTTTTGCCAGTATGGTTACTTATTTGTTACCAATAGTGGCTGTGTTTTGGGGACTCCTGGCAGGGGAAAGTTTTAATATCTGGTATGCTTTGGGTGGAGTGTTGATTTTGTCTGGTATTTATATGGTTCAGGAAAAAAATGTAGATGAAATTGTTGCAGAAATTCCGGGAGGGCAAGCATAGTTTGAAGTTTGAGGTTTGTAATTTGGAGTTTCAAAAGTTCAACTCATACAGGTACTTCAACGCGAAGCATTCAACGCGAAGCATTCAACGCGCAGCATTCACCGTGAAACATTCAACGCGCAGCATTCAACGTGAAGCATTCAACGCGCAGCATTCAACGTGAAGCATTCAACGTGAAGCATTCAACGCGCAGCATTCAACGTGAAGCATTCAACGCGCAGCATTCAACGCGAAGCATTCAACGTGAAACATTCAACGCGCAGCATTCAACGTGAAGCATTCAACGTGAAGCATTCAACGTGAAACATTCAACGCGAAACATTCAACTCGAAGCATTCAACCATCATGCCTCATAATCCAACTGCGGCCTTAACCATCTTTCCACTTCATCCAGCGGCATTTTCTTTCTTTCCGTATAATCAATCACCTGGTCTTTGGCTATTTTTCCAATGCCGAAATATTTACTTTCAGGATGGGCAAAATACCAGCCGCACACGGAAGATGCCGGATACATAGCCAGGGATTCCGTAAGGGTGATACCTGCGTTTTCACCCGCATTTAATAATTCAAACAATTTGTATTTTTCTGTATGGTCAGGGCAGGCGGGATAGCCGGGAGCCGGGCGAATGCCCAGGTATTTTTCAGCTATTAATTCTTCGGAACTTAGTGTTTCTTCTTTTGCATAACCCCAGAATTCTTTCCGGGTTCTTTCGTGCAACAATTCTGCGAAAGCCTCCGCCAGCCTATCTGCCAGAGATTGCAACATGATCTTGCTGAAGTCATCGAATTCTGCATTGAAGCGTTCTATATGTGGTTCTATACCATGAATGGAAACAGCAAACGCGCCGATATAGTCCGTTGGAATCACTCCTTGTTTTGGTTCAGCATTATCTGGTGAAGCACCTGGTTTAATAAAATCTGCCAGGGAAATATTTGGTTGCCCAGGAGCTTTTTTAACCTGTTGTCTTAAAAATTGAAGGTCCATATTTCCCCCTTTTGTATCTGTTACGGTAACTGTATCTGTGCCTGTTTTCACGGCATCAAAAAAGCCGATAACTCCTTTGGCCGTCAACCATTTTTCTTTGATTATTTTTTTCAAAAATGCCTGTGCTTCAGCATATAATTTTGTTGCAGCCACACCGGTAACTTCATCGGTTAAGATCTGAGGAAATTTTCCATGCATTTCCCAGGTGATGAAAAAAGGTTGCCAATCCAGGTATTCATATAATTCATTGAGATCGTAATCATCAAAAACTTTTATCCCCTTCAATGCAGGTGTTACCGGAGAAAAATTATTCCAGTCAACCGGAAATTGTTTTTTTTGTGCTTCCGCAAATGGAAGAAGCACTTTTGCTGTCCGTCTCGTGGCAAAATCGCTCTTTAATTTGTCATACTCTGCTTTTATCCCATCTACATAACCCTGTTTATTATCAGGATTCAATAGGTTTCCGGCCACCGTTACACTTCTGGAAGCATCCAGTACGTGTACCACACCATTGTCGTATTCAGGTGCTATCCGTACGGCTGTGTGCAACCGGGAAGTAGTGGCACCACCGATGAGAAGAGGTATGGTTACATTTGTTCTTTTCATCTCTTTTGCCACGTGTACCATCTCGTCCAGTGAAGGTGTGATCAATCCACTCAATCCAATCATGGAAACTTTATGTTCAATAGCGGCCTTTAAAATTTTATCTGCCGGCACCATTACTCCAAGATCAATAATTTCATATCCATTACAGCCTAAAACAACTCCCACAATGTTTTTACCAATATCATGTACATCCCCTTTTACGGTTGCCATTAATATTTTAGCGGGTCCGGAACCTTCTTCGGTAACAATTCCTGCCGCTTCATTTTCAAGTTTTATTTTTTCTTTTTCAGCTTCAATGAAAGGGAATAAATAATGCACACTTTTTTTCATAACACGTGCACTCTTTACCACCTGGGGAAGGAACATTTTCCCACTTCCAAACAGGTCTCCTACTACATTCATTCCATCCATCAATGGACCTTCAATTACGTCAAGTGGTTTTGGATACCGCAGTCTTGCTTCTTCTGTATCTGTTTCAATGAAATCTGTGATCCCATTTACCAAAGAGTGTGTGAGTCTTTTTAAAACATCCTCATTTCTCCAGGCCTGATCTTTAACAACCTCTTTTCCTTTGGCTTTTACTGTTTCAGCAAAAGAAAGTAATCTGTCTGTAGCATCGTCTCTTCGGTTTAAGATCACATCTTCACAAAGCTCTTTTAAATCAGGTTCAATCTGTTCGTAAATCTGCAACTGGCCTGCATTTACAATACCCATATCCATTCCGGCTCTGATAGCGTGGTAAAGAAATACAGCGTGCATCGCCTCCCGCACGGTCTCATTTCCACGAAACGAAAACGACACATTACTTACCCCGCCACTTATTTTTGTCAAAGGCATCAGGTGCTTTATTTCACGGGTAGCTTCAATAAAATCCACCCCGTAATTATTATGTTCTTCTATGCCTGTTGCAATCGCGAATATGTTGGGATCAAAAATGATATCCTGCGGATCATACCCGGCTTTTTCTGTGAGTAATTTATATGCGCGCAAACAGATCTCTATTTTTCTTTTCTTTGTATCTGCCTGTCCCTGCTCATCAAAGGCCATTACGATAACAGCCGCACCATAACTTTTACAGATCAATGCATGTTTAATAAACTCTTCTTCCCCTTCTTTCATGGAAATGGAGTTGACGATACATTTCCCTTGCACGCATTTGAGGCCTGCTTCAATGATTTTGAATTTGGAAGAATCCAACATAATGGGAATGCGGGCAATATCCGGTTCGGCCTGTAATAAATTCAAAAATGTTGTCATTGCCTTTTCTCCATCCAGTAAGGCATCATCCATATTTATGTCCAAAACCTGGGCTCCGCCTTCCACCTGGTGGCGGGCGACAGACAGGGCTTCTTCATAATTTTCACTCCTGATAAGTCGGGCGAATTTTTTAGAACCCGTTACGTTTGTTCGTTCACCCACATTTATAAAAAGGGTGTCGGGCCGCACGATAAGTGGCTCCAGACCTGAAAGGCGTAAATAGGGTTTAATTGTTTTTGTAGTGGACATTTTTTTTATTTTTAACACGGAACTCAATTGAAAAGAGGTTATTTATTTTTCCTGAATCCAATCGGGTTTCGTGGTTTATTATCGTGAACCAATAATTTTTTTAAATATGCAAAGACCGTTTTTATTTCTTCATCATTTTTTACAAGTTGATGTTCTATCTTCTCTATTTTGCTCCAGAGATCTTTATTATCGAGTACCAGTTGTTTCATTTTAGTAAACAAGCGGATAATCGGGATATTTACCTGGATAGCCGTTTCAGAATTCAGAACACTGGAGAGCATGGCAACACCTTGCTCGGTAAAAACATAAGGAGGTTTTCTTGCACCACCCCACTTGAAGTCGCAATTTGCGACTTCAAGTCACGCCATTCATTTTGTGCCAGTTGAAACATAAAATCTTCCGGGAAACCTGTTTGCATTTCGTTTGACTGCCTGATTTAACACCCTCACTTCCACACCATACATTTCCGCCAGGTCCCTGTCCAGCATTACTTTTTGTCCGCGCATTAGAAGTATTTTTTGAAGAATAATCTCATCCGAAACAAGTACCGCCGGTAAATTTGATTTTGCCATCATTGTTTATTTTAAGTGAATTATAAATTCATGTCTCAAAGTTTTGATTTCAATTTCTGATAGTGTTCCTAATCGGACCATCTTGAAATCACAGATTGTGATTTCAAGATTTCAATTCTGCTTACTCTTCTGCTGCTGCACTTTCCAGAACTTCCTCCATTACCGGTAATCTTCTGGTTTTAAATTGTTTTACTTTTTCTGCTATATGCCGGATATGGGCCGGTGTGGTGCCGCAGCATCCGCCTACAATATTTACAAATCCTTCCCGTGCCCAGTCTTCCAATATATGCGCTGTTTCTTCCGGCTGTTCATCATATTCGCCAAAGGCATTTGGTAATCCTGCATTTGGATAAGCTGACGTATAACATCCGGCTATTTCACTTAATTCTTCAATGTGAGGCCTCATTTCTTTTGCTCCCAATGCACAATTCAACCCAATGCTTAATGGCCTTGCATGCGAAACGGAAATGTAAAATGCTTCAAGCGTTTGTCCGCTGAGCGTTCTGCCACTTGCATCCGTAATGGTACCGCTGATCATGATGGGAACTTCCTTTCCTGAAGCGGCAAAATATTTTTTGATGGCGTAAATAGCCGCTTTTGCGTTGAGGGTATCAAAGATGGTTTCTACCAAAAGCAGATCCACGCCGCCATCCATTAATCCATGAATCTGTTCATAATAGGCATTCGCTACTTCGTCAAAGCTCACAGAGCGGAAGCCCGGATTATTTACATCCGGTGAAAGGCTTAAGGTTTTATTCAGGGGGCCAATTGCTCCTGCGACAAATTTTGTACTTCCCGGATTTTTAACCTGAAATTCTTCCACAGCTTTCCGGGCGCAGGCTGCGGCAGCTACATTTAGATCGTATGCGATATCCTGAAGGTCGTAATCAGCTTGTGCGATAGACGTACTGCTGAATGTATTTGTTTCGATAATATCCGCTCCTGCTTCCAGGTATTCTGTATGAATTTCCTGTATTATTTTAGGTTGTGTTATACTCAAAAGATCGTTATTCCCTCTCAGGTCTTTATGAAAGGTGCTATATTTCTCACCTCTGAAATCTGCTTCCTCCAGCTTGCGCTCCTGGATCATGGTTCCCATTGCACCATCTATAATGAGTATCCGTTCGTTCAAACATTCCTGTATCGTCTTTTTCATATAGTAATTATTTTTTAATATGGTTCTTTCTTTGTTATTTTTTTAGAAGGGTTTTTTAGTATGTTTCTCAACCAGGTAAATCCAATAATTCCGGAAGTGAGTGAAGCCAGTAATATGGATATTTTAGATTCTGTAATGATCGTTTCATCCGTATAGGCAAGTAAGGTGATAAAGATGGACATGGTAAAACCAATGCCGGCCAAAAAACCAACACCTATCACATGTTTCCACTGTAAACCCCTTGGAAGAGAAGATACACCGATGGTAACGGCCAGGAAACTAAATAAAATCACTCCTATTGGTTTGCCAATTATCAACCCGGCAAATATGCCCATACTTCCCATTGTTAACAGTCCATTATCCCAGCCCGGTGCAAATACGATTGCTGTATTGGCTAAAGCAAAAACGGGTAAAATAATCAGGGCCACAGGTTCGTCAAGGGCATCCTGAATTTTATAGGATAAAGCTGATTTTGATCCCTTTTCGAATGGCAGGGCAATAGCAAGAAGTATTCCGGCAAGAGTGGCATGTACACCAGATTTCAACATAAAATACCACATAAAGATGCCTAAAATAAGATAGATGGACAGGTGTTTGATCTTTAACTTATTTAAAATCAACAATCCCCCAAATAAGCCGATAACAATAAGGAAATGTAGCAAGGAAAGATCAGAAGTATAAAATAATGCTATAACAATGATGGCGCCCAAATCATCAATGACTGCAATAGCCATGAGGAAAATCTTCAGGGAGGAAGGAACTTTATTTCCTAAGAGAGAAAGCACTCCAATGGCAAACGCGATATCTGTCGCCATCGGAATGCCGGCTCCTGCCTGAGTGGAAGTGCCATAATTCAAAATCATGAAGATACTTGCCGGTATGATCATGCCGCCAATAGCTGCAAATAAAGGAAGCGTTGCATTGTTTATATTGGATAATTCTCCTACATAAACTTCTCTCTTTAATTCCAGCCCGATCATTAAAAAAAAAATGGCCATAAGACCGTCATTCACCCATTGCGTCAGGCTTAAGCCGCCCAGTTTAAAATTCCAGAAATGTAAATAACCATCTGATAAAGATGACTGAGCAATCAAAAGGGAAAGGATAGTGCAAATGATGAGCAGTATGCCGCCTTTGGCATTTTCATAAAACTCTTCAAATACGTTGGAACCTTTCATATCATTTATATACTTTCATCTTAAAAAGGATCATCCGGAAAGTTTCCTAAAAAGCTGGTAAAAAAACGAAAGGTTGAGGCCGTGTAGGCGCAGAATGTATTTCGTTTATTAGTTCAGTTTTTGTCAGGAATTAACTTCCTATTATCAGGCTGAACAATAAACAAATCCGCCTGATGATGCGGCAAAATTAATCTAATAGCCTTAAACTACAAAATATGGTATATCTATGGAGATTTGAGAATCCTGGAAGTGTTAGAAAGATTGTTCATATAGATTCAGGTACATCTTTCCCTTCCAATATTTTTACAGAGTGTTTTGAACTGATTCGTTTGGCAAAAGGGCCAATCGTTAATCCCTGAATCACGATCGAAAATAACACCACAATATAGGTAATGGAAACAAACATTTCTCCATACATATATTTAGGAACAGCCAGGGCCAGGGCAACAGAAATTCCCCCACGCAAAGCTCCCCAGGTCAAAATTGGAATAGCTGTTCTGTCAAATGTTTTTTTGTTCCGAAGTATGAGAATAGGTAGGGATACAGAAGTCAGTCTGCCAAATAATACGATCAAAATAGCCATGCATCCAATGAACAATAATGTGCCATTAAATGGGACGACTAACATAGCAAGGCCAATCATGAGAAATAAAATAGCATTCATGACGGCATCGATCATTTCCCAAAACTTATACAGGTAATCCTTGGAGATATCACTTGTAACTTCATCCATGACTTTATTTCCCGTGATCAGTCCGGCAATGACCATCGAAAGCGGTCCGCTCACTCCTATAGTATCGGCTAATAAATATCCTCCCATTACCAGAGCTAAGGTAACCATTACCTCTACCACATAATTATCGATAGAACGTAAAGCCCAAAAGCCCAGGGATCCTAAGAGTGCTCCCAGGATAACACCTCCGGCAATTTCACGTGTAAGCAACCATATTATATCCCAGGCAGTAAAATTTTCAACGCCTATTTGCGCCAGTTCATAAAATGTAATGAATAGCACAACGCCCATGGCGTCATTAAAAAGGCTTTCCCCGCTTATACGGGTTTTGAGTGAGGTAGCGATATTGGATTTATTCAATATTCCCGCAACTGCAATCGGATCTGTAGGAGAAATGAGCGCCCCAAATAAAAGACAATACAATAAATCAACATTCAATCCTAATCGATTCGTTACGAAATAAAGCAGAAAGCCAATCAGCAGAGTAGAAATCAGAACCCCCACTGTTGCAAAGGTTATAATAGCTGTTCGTTCTTTTCTTAAGGTCTTTATATCTGTTTGAATAGCTGCTGCAAATAACAGGAAACTCAGCATGATACGCAGAACGATGGATTGGAAATCGATGGTGGCAACTCCTTCGGCTATTTTTTTGAATACCTGTGGAAATACATTTCCAAGTGCCAGAATAATTAAAGATGCCACGACCGACAAAAGCATGATACCAATAGATCCCGGTAGTTTTATAAAACGATGATTTATATATCCAAATATAGCCGCCAGTACCACCAGGATGGTAATAATATTATATACCTCCATCTGATATTATTATAAAGGTTTTCAAAGTGAGGATGTAAATTTTGTTGGTAATATTTTGCAAAGGCATAAATAATGCCAGTCAGATTCGGAGAAAGAAACCAATTACTTGCAACATTCTTTTTCGCGGATAAATATAAATTTAAAAACCTTTAAAAGCGTATTGCCTATCGTATTTAGAATAGCCATGATTTAGAGTTTAGTTATTTCAAAGGTACGATTTACACTTATGACTCATTTTAAAAAAGAGATAAATGCCGGCACGGAAAAGGGCACGTTTATAAATAGCAGTAGAATATTCTTTCTTTTTCCGGATTCCGATTATCCATTATTAAAACTTCATAACCTTTTTAACCACCTTCAAATTTTTAACCGTCCTTGAATGAATAAAATACTTTCCTACAGGAGCCTCCTGAAGGAAGGTATTTTTTGTAAGCTGCCATTCCTGCAAAATCCATTTTATCCTCTAAACTATTTTGCCTGTGGCATCAAACAATTAGAAAATAGTTACAGAATCCAATTTTCAAATATTTTCAACCTGGGGTAGATTTATGATCAGGGAATCATTTCTTCTTACGAAGGCAAGTTGGTGATCTCTTTGATGAACGGAGTCAACCATTAACGCTTCTCTTAAATCAAAAAATATCGCGTTTAACATTTTAGAAAATAAAAAAATGAGCTGTTACCTCCTCTTTAATATACCGGACAGCAGGGTTAATCTCCCATTTGCAGCTATAATATTTGATATTGAAACCTACCGGTGGAAAATTGGCATGGTTATTTCCAATATAGGGTGCTTCTTTATTAAATTCTTTTGCAAAAGTGTTAGAGAAATTAGAAAAAGAAGCAATACTATCCAAACAACTGGTTGAAATACAGAGAATTAAAATCATTAGTTTAAATTGCATATATGGTGTTTAACGACTTTTTAACTCAAAAACTTGCATGTTAAAAGGCTGTGATCTACCTTTGCACACTTCTTAGATAAAAGATAAAAACAGTTCTTATAAAACCAAATTCTTTTTTTTAAAAATAAACTAAAGATCCATTTATTCGACCTTGCGTTTTAATAAACGTGAAATAATTATTTGATTACGAAAAAATTCGAAATGAAAACTATTCAATCAAAGAGCTTATTAACGTTGATTATAATTTTTTTTATAATTGGCTTTAGCACTTCGGCAGAAAATTTTATTAAACCTGGTAATTACTTTATAAGTGAAAACCTGGTTGATACTATCAACAGTTCAGTTAAAAGGGACATGTACATAATGGATAATCCTAACAGGGTAATTTATCCGGAAAATCTGGAAGAATACCGGGAAAACAGTGAGGATTATATTAAGAAATACAGTGTACGTGAACGAGCTTATATCATTCATATGCTTAAAAAAGGGCAGAAATACATGCCCCAGGCCCTGGAAATCTTTGATAAATACGACGTTCCTTATGAGTTTCAAATGCTACCGGCATTAGAATCAAACTGGTCTGCAAACGCGGTATCTCCCGCAGGTGCAGTTGGTTATTGGCAGTTTATGGGAACCCTTGCGCGGGAATATGGATTAAAGATAGGTGGCTCAAATGATGAGCGTAAGAACTTTCTAAAATCCACTCACGCAGCCGCCAAATTCTTTCGTGATCAACTTGCATTTTTTGATGGAGATATTCTTCTAACTGTAGCAGCATATAATTGCGGCCAGGGTAGAGTGCGTTCTTCCTTAAAAAAGAGTAAGGTGAAGAATGCAAATTATTACGATATCAAGGAATTTCTTCCTGCGGAAACAAGAAGATTTGTAAATAAATTTGTTTCACTGAACGTGATTGCAGAGAATTACCGGAATTTTATTGCAAAAAATCTTGACTTTTCAGCGCCTCATTTAATTCAACTTGCTTCGACTGATACGATGGTGATTCCGGATTTTTCCGTATCGCGTAATTCTTTATAAGTCCCGTTGATACATTAGGCTTTACCTTTGACGCCCTATGCCAAAGATCAATTATAATGATAGTTTCAATTTTTTAAGTAAACTGACTCCACGCAGAGTATGGAATGCCTCTAAAGTATTATCCAGTTTTTATGTAAGCCGGATTTTACGTAAACCCATACAATGGGGGTTGCCCATTTCCATTTCTTTTGAGCCTACAACATCCTGCAATTTAAGATGCCCGGAATGTCCAAGCGGATTAAGGGAGTTTTCCCGGCCGACAGGAATGCTTGAAAAGAATTTTTTCAGAGAAACCATTGATGATATTTACAAAGACATTCTTTACCTGATATTTTATTTCCAGGGAGAGCCATATCTCAACCGTAATTTTCTGGAGATGGTTCAGTACGCCTCCTCAAAAGGCATTTATACAGCTACTTCTACTAATGCGCATTACCTTACAGATGAGGTAGCAAAGAGAACAGTGGAGAGTGGCCTGGATAGATTGATCATTTCTATAGATGGAACTACGCAGGAAGTATATAAACAATATCGCAGGGGCGGAAACCTGGAGAAAGTGATTGCCGGAGCCAAGAATATTGTAAAATGGAAAAAGGAACTCAATAGCAAAACACCCTTTGTCTTTTTTCAATTTTTAGTAGTAAAACCGAATGAGCACCAGGTAGAAGATATTAAAAAGCTGGCTATAGAAGTTGGAGTGGATGAGGTAAGATTCAAAACTGCCCAGGTATATGATTATGAAAATGACCCGAACCAGCTCATTCCTGTAAACGAAAAATTTAGCAGGTATAAAAAAGATAAACAGGGTAATTTTATCTCTAAGAATAAAATGGCCAACCATTGTTGGAAGCTATGGCATGCCAATGTAATCACGTGGGATGGGATGGTAGTTCCTTGTTGCTTTGATAAAGACGCTACGCATAAATTGGGAGATCTTAAAAACCAGTCATTCAAAGATATCTGGCAAAGTGATCAATACAAGCACTTCCGGAAAGAATTGATGACTTCCCGGAAGAATATTGACATCTGTTCGAATTGTAGTGAAGGAACGTCAGTGTGGAAAAATTAATCACATCCTGATTAGTTTTAAAAATTCCTCTTTCTTTCTTCTTGATACGTCCAGCAGCGTGCCGTCATTTAATTCAACCTGGCCACCTTCTCCTTTCAGGTATCTCAAAATGTAATTGATATTGATCATATAGGAATGGTGAATGCGGAAAAACATCCTGGTAGGCAAAAGATCTTCAAAGTCCTTCAAGGTTTTGCTGGTTATAAGTTTTGGATGTTCTTTAAAGTGAAGGGTGGTATAATTCCTATTGGCCTCGAGGTATACAATGTCACTAACTTCAAAAAGTAGCAGAGAGTTTTGTGTAGAGATGGCGATCTTGTTAAAAGGGTTTTTATCATTCATGTTTTGATTCAACACTTCCAGTTTTTTCTCTGTTTCCGAAAAGCGAAGTTTGTTTATCCTCGAAATAGCTATTTTTAATTCTTCAATATCTATTGGTTTAAGCAGGTAGTCAAAGGCAGCAAATTTAATAGCCTTGATGGCATATTGATTAAAGGCAGTTGTAAATATCAGGTGGAAATGTTTGTCCGGTAGTTGTTGCAACATTTTAAATCCGTCCATCCGGGGCATTTCAATATCCAGGAAAACGATATCCGGCTTTTGTGTTTTTACCAGGGAAATACCTTCCGTGGCACTTTCGGCCTCTCCTACGATTTGAACATCAGGACAATAATCCTTCAGCTTTTGGCGGAGAGCAATCCTGCCTTTTAGTTCGTCATCTATAATAATAGCCGTTAACATTCATCAATTTTTAGCAGGATCTGAACTTTGGTGCCGACGGGTTGATTATTGTGGAAAAGATCAATAATTTTTACTGATGCGGTTTCTTCCCGATTAAAAAGTTTTACCCTGTCTGTGCTCATATCAATTCCGCAGGAAGAATGTTCTTTCAGCCGGCTTTGTATTCCATTTCTGCCTATCCCATTATCCTGGATTACATATTCCAGGAAAGCTCCTTTTTTGTTTGCAGTAACCCATAATTTTCCACCGTCCCCGTAGCGGTACCTTAATCCATGTAAAATGGCATTTTCTACAAAGGGTTGAATAATCAATGGAGGTATTTGATAATCGTCCTGGAGCAATTCTTCATCTGCCCGAATATCAGCCGTAAATTTATTTTCATTTCGAAATTGTTCCAGTTCGATATACAATTTTAATGTTTCTAAATCTTTTGAAACAGTGACGGTATTTTGCCTGGAACTGTCTAAAATGTTGCGGATCAGTTTTGCGAATTTGTTCAGGTAAACTGTTGCATAATATTTATCATCACTTTGTATCAGTGCATCTATACTATTGATGCAATTAAAAATGAAATGAGGGTTCATCTGACATTGAAGAGCCTCCAGCCTGGCTTTTGATAGTTGTTCATTGATGGAAAGGATCTCAAAACGGGATGACTGTAAAGAGGATTCTGCTTCAATTGATTTTATTTTTGTGGCCATCAGAGCGGCAATTGTACTTAATAATTGCACATGTCTGGAGGTGTAGAAATTCTTTTCGGGATGCTCACTGTCTATAATGCCGATCAGTTCATTATTGCAGATAATGGGAATCGTAATCTCGCTGTTACGAACCATATCATCCGGCCTGTACCTGGAATCTTTGGATGTGTCGCCTATTAAAAGAGGCTCTTTTGAATTGATCACATAACCAACTAAACCCTGTCCCGCAGATACCTCAAAAGTTTCTTTGCCGAGCCTGTCGGCGGTTCCTTTCGGCCCAAATCCTGCTTTTTGGACCATTTTGGTTCTTTCTTCGTTCCAGAGGTAAATAATACAATCTACAAACCCTAACCGACCAATAAGATTTTTTGCGACATCCCATAGTACATCGTCCACTGAAAATTTTCCAAGGAGAGAGCTGGAAAAATAATTGACAATTTTTTCGGATTCTAATTGAGATTGCAATTGTTCTGCTTTTAATAGTTGCACTTTCAATTTTTCCCTTCCTAAAATTTTAATGCTTTGAATCTTCCATTGTATTAACAGGAAGATCAATACAAGTAAAAGTGAAAAAAGAAAAATGATAAACCGGGGCGTTTGCCAGTATGGTGGAGAGTTTAGGAGTGTAAATGGAAAAGTTAAGTGTAATGGAGCAATATTCTGAACCCCTGTTTTTGTATGGGAAGAATAACTAAATGTAGAAGTATTCTTTTGCGCCCTGGCAAAAGTGATCATAAAAAGATATACTACGCTTGTCATAACCATAAACCTGGTCATAATCTTTATACAGATGGACTGATGGTTCATAAAATTTCTTTTAGCATACGCACTAAGAAATTATTTTTGGCTTTATAAATTTACGTGCTTTAAGTAAGGAAATATTCAAAAAAATATTTAATAAAACATTTAATCAAAGATTTCAACGCTAGCTACATCTATTCGAATGTTTCATTATTAAATCCCGTTTTTATTGCAGTAATATAAGTTTAGTATGATGCTTTAACGAAGTGGGAAATTTAAAATGAAGAATGATCATTCCCGTAACTGTGGAAAAAATGTCCAAATCACACTCTCAAAGGCTGTTGATTTGCTTATTGTTTTTCTCGATTAGAGAATAAGAGTATTTTGTTTAAATAAATTATAGAATATATAAACGAAATATTTAAGCAATATTCTTGATAGAACAGCGTAAATACATGCGTGTGACTCAAATCATCTAAGAATACTAAATAATTCGTTGTGTTTAATCAATCAGATCAGAAATTTGAATCTTGAAATTCTTTCTTGGAATACCTTTTGTTTATATTAATGTCAAAATAATTAAACAAAAATAAAAACATCAATCATGAACAAAAAATTTTCAACACCTCTATTTTCTCTCGTAGCGGTAGCAATTATGTTATTATTCACTTTTGCTTCCTGCAAGAAAAAAGATGACAAAACTCCCGAAACAGGAACTATCACAACGATTGTATCGAGCTCTCCTGATTTTACTATTTTAAAAGCAGCGGTCGTTAAAGCAGGTTTAGCTGCAACTTTGGATGGAAAAGGACCATTCACCGTTTTTGCACCAACAAATGATGCGTTTCGTGCATCAGGTATTACAATGGAAACGATAAATTCTTTATCATCAGATGCACTTAAAGGAATTTTATTATATCACACACTTGGTGCTAAAGTGGTTGCGGCTGACGTGCCTGCCGGACCAAATGCAAATGTTGCTACTGTAGGTGGAAAAGGTATATTTCTGACTAAGAATAACAGCGGAGTATTTGTGAATGGAGTTTCTGTAGTAAAAGCAGATGTTATGGCCAGCAATGGTGTAATACACGCTATCTCTAGAGTTTTGATGCCACCAACAGGAAATATTGTGGAAGCAGCACAGGCTAATCCCAACTTTACATACCTGGTTGCCGCTGTATTACAAGCAAGTAAAGGTACTACCAATATAGCGCAAGTACTTTCAAGTGCTGGCCCTTTCACCGTATTCGCACCAACGAATGAGGCATTTAAGGCGGCTGGTTTTGCGACGATAGCTGATATCAATAAAACTGATCCAAATACATTGGCGTCTATTCTTACCTACCATGTAATTTCCGCAAGAGTATTCTCATCTGACCTTACTAACGGTGGTCAACCTAAAACTGTAAATGGTGGAACAGTATCCATTGGATTGACTAATGGAGCAACAGTAAAAGGAAATAAGAATACAACCGCATCTAAAATTACGTCAACTGATATGGTAACAACAAATGGTGTTATTCATGTAATAGACCAGGTTTTGCTTCCATGATTTATTTAAAACCCCAAAGAATCATCCCTATTGAAATAAACAGTGTCTTTTAATTTCCTATGGAATCATTAAAGGGCATTGTTTTTAAAGAAAAATATTTAGGTTTTACAATACAATAAGATAGACCCCAAGGTTTTTAGAACTTCGGGTCTTTTTCATTTTTAGATAATTAGCAAAAGAAATAGAGTCTTTTAAATAAGGCATTAGAATGATTAATAGATAATTGCTATTTAATTTTTTTTAAAGTTTAGTTTTTAAAAAACATGGTCAGCCATCTGTAAATGGATACTTTTATAAAAAATAAAAGTTCATGAAAAAATGTTTTCTCCTTTGTTTTCAATTCATTTTCGTTTATTGTCTCTATGCTCAAAATGATTCAGCAAAAACTGGTTATCAGCAGCATGATTTATTTGTTCCCCATTTTAATCCTCCGGCAGGAAATGAGTTTCGCTCTGCCAAAGGTGTTCCCGGACCACTATATTGGCAGAACACAGCCAGTTACCTGATACATGCTACTTTGAGTGAAAAGGATACATCTATTATAGGCGACGTAACGATTTCTTATACAAATAATAGCCCTGATGAATTGGATTATCTATGGCTTCAAGTCGACCAGAATATTTTTGAATCTACTTCCAGGGGCGCGGCTACCACTGCTTATCCAGGTGATTATTTTGGTGTAAAAGGTCAAAAGGATGGCGGATATAAAATCAAGGATATCACCATCATTCAGAATGGAAAAGAATTCAGGGTAAAACCAATTATAACCGATACCCGGATGCAGATAAGATTAGGCACCCCTATGAAATCAAAAGGAGATAAGATCTCTGTAAAAATAAATTATGAGTTTTTAATTCCGGAAGACGGTGCCGGCCGGTTTGGAAGACAGTACATGAAGAGAGGAGTTGTTTACCAGGTAGCCCAGTGGTATCCGCGTATGTGCGTGTACGATGAAGTGGAGGGGTGGAATACCTTGCCCTACCTGGGGCAGGGAGAGTTCTATTGTGATTTTGGTGATTTTGATTATTACATCACTGCTCCTTCAGACATGATTGTTTACGGCTCAGGGGATTTGCAAAATCCGAAAGAAGTATTATCTGCGGAGGAAATTAAGAAATTATCCGTAGCTGCTAACAGCGATAAAACAGTAACAATTATTGGTGCTGACCAACCAGTGAAACGTTACGTAAAGCCGGATTCCAAAGGAAATCTTACCTGGCATTTTTCCATGAAAAATACGAGGGATGTAGCTTTTGTAGCCGGAAAGGGAATGATCTGGGATGCGGCAAAAATCAATTTGCCCTCCGGGCGAAAAGCCTTAGCGATGTCCTGTTATCCTGTGGAAAGTATGGGCGATACCGCCTGGTCAAGATCTACGGAATATTTAAAAGCCTGTATAGAAATTTATTCAAAAAATTTTTATGAATATCCGTGGAACCGTGCGGTAAGTAGCGCTGGTATTACTTCCGGTATGGAATATCCCGGCATTATTTTTAATAATTCAAATTTAACACGTGGAAGGTTATGGTTTTTAATTGCGCATGAGATCGGTCATAATTGGTATCCGCTCCTTGTGGGAAGTAATGAACGCAAATATATGTGGCAAGATGAAGGCTTGAATACGTACATAAATTATATTGCGACAGATCTTTTCAATAATGGAGAATATGCTCATGATCCGGCTTACCAAACACCTACCTTTTTTGCCTCTCAAAATTATGAGCAATTTATGGATTATAATGATCCGCTGATGATCGTAACCGACGCTATGACTGCCCGTCAACGTTTTCAATATTACAGCAAAACCGCCTACGGATTAAATGTACTCCGCAATGTGATCGTTGGGAAAGAACGCTTTGATTATGCCTTCCGGAAATACACGGAGGCTTGGGCGTTTAAACATCCGACGCCTTACGATTTCTTTCATTCAATAAACAATGGAACCGGCGAAGATCTGAACTGGTTCTGGCAGCAATGGTTCTATACGACCTGGAAATTTGACCAGGCGATCGATACCGTATGGTATATTGATGACAATCCTAAGAATGGAGCGCTGATCACGATTGAGAATAAAGAGAAACTGATCTTTCCAATCATTGTAAAAATTGTTCAAGCTAACGGAGAGGAAGAGACGATAAAACTTCCTGTTGAGGTATGGCAGAGAGGAAATATGTGGTCCTTTAAATATCCTTCCAAAAATAAAATCGCGAAGATCATCCTGGATCCTGATCATGTGTTGCCGGATAGAGATCGCACAAATAATGAGTGGCTGGGAAATTAGGATCAAAATTAGGCACAAGAATAGGCGTGAAGAGCGATATTTGGTGATCGTATTCACCAATTATACGTATATTTGGTGAATACAATCATCAAAAATATGATTAAAAGAGTTCTTCAATCCAAAATAGAATCTAAAATTGGCAAAGCAAAAGCGATTATTTTATTAGGTCCAAGGCAGGTTGGTAAAACAACTTTGATAAAAAACATTTTAGAAAACAAAGATTATTTATTTTTAGATGGGGATGATCCCACAGTTAGAAACCTACTGACCAATCCGAATACCGAAGAAATAAAAAGTATTATCGGGAGTTATAAAATTCTTTTTATTGATGAGGCTCAACGGATAGAAAATATCGGTCTTACTTTAAAAATAATTACTGATCAGTTTAAAGATGTTCAACTTTTGGTTAGCGGTTCATCGGCCTTTGAAATAAATAATAAACTGAACGAACCACTTACCGGAAGAAAATGGGAATATCATTTATACCCTGTTTCATGGAAGGAATTGGAAGAAAGTATGGGCTTTTTAAAAGCATCACAGCAATTAGAAATTCGAATTACTTACGGGATGTATCCGGACGTGATCAATAGTATCGGTGAAGAAGTCGGGGTTTTAAATCAATTAACTGATAGTTATTTATACAAAGATATTTTAGCGTTTGGAGGAATTCGAAAGCCTGAGATCCTGGGAAAACTCTTACAGGCTCTGGCATTGCAAATTGGTAATGAAGTAAGTTATAATGAATTATCGCAATTGCTTGGTATCGATAAAAATACAGTAAGTAATTACATTGATATTCTGGAAAAAGCATTTGTTGTTTTTAAATTAGGAAGCTTTAGCCGGAATTTAAGAAAGGAAATTAAGACGAATCAGAAAATTTATTTCTACGATACCGGTATAAGGAATGCGGTCATTGGAAATTTTAATGCTCTTGAATTTCGACAGGATAAAGGTGCTTTGTGGGAAAATTTTTTAATCAGCGAGCGGATGAAGAAGTTACATTATGAAAATGATCTTTTAAATCGGTATTTCTGGCGTACGGTTGATCAGCAGGAGATTGATTATATAGAAGAAAAAGCCGGCGACATTTCCGGTTTTGAATTTAAATGGAGTCCAAAAGCCAAAGTGAGAATCTCCAATTTGTTTCAGCAAACCTATAAAACGGATGTGCAGGTAATAACAGAAAAGAATTTCAGGACATTTTTAATGTGAGTTGAGTTTTAATTCATCTTTGATTTTTTCTAAATGCAGCCAGGCAGCACTTTAAAAAAGAATGATTCATAACTTTAAATAAAAGAACTTTATCCGGTTAATAAACATTCAAAGTCAAAAACATGAAAAAAATCATCCTGATTGCATTCCTATTCTCCTTTAAAATTGCCGGTGCGCAAAAAACGAATCGTACAGAAGCGATTCATGCAGCAGCAGATAAAATTGAGCAAAAGGTCATTGACTGGCGCCATGATTTGCATCAGCATCCGGAGTTGGGAAACCGCGAATTCCGAACGGCGGATATTATAGCGAAACATTTGCAATCATTGGGAATGGAAGTGCAGACAAAAGTTGGTATAACAGGTGTAGTTGGTATTTTAAAAGGCAGCAAACCCGGACCAGTTGTGGCATTAAGAGCGGACATGGATGGTCTGCCTGTTATTGAAAATAATAATTTGCCGTTTAAGTCAACGGTAAAAACAATGTATAATGGTAAGGAAACAGGCGTAATGCATGCCTGCGGACATGATGCACATGTGGCCATATTAATGGGCGTGGCAGAAATATTATCCGGTATGAAAAAAGATCTGAAAGGCACAGTGAAATTCATCTTTCAGCCGGCAGAGGAAGGAGTGCCAAAAGGAGAAGAGGGTGGAGCGGAATTGATGGTAAAAGAAGGTGTGTTGGAAAATCCAAAAGTAGATGTGATTTTTGGTCTTCACATGGGAGCACAGGTAGAGGCCGGAAAAATAACCTATCATCCCGGAGGTACAATGGCCGGCGTGAGTGATATGAGAATCATCGTAAAAGGCAAACCTTCCCATGGTGCATATCCCTGGTTGGCTGTAGATCCTATTTTAGTATCTGCACAAATTATTAATGCACTCCAAAGCATTGTGAGCAGAAATGTAAATCTTACGGAAAATGGCGCGGTGGTTACCATAGGAGCGATTAACGGGGGGAACAGGTCCAATATTATTCCGGAACAGGTTGAGATGTTAGGTACGATCAGAACATTGAGTGATGAAGACGAAAAACTTGTCAATGAAAGGATCAGGAAAATTGTAGAAAAAACTGCCGAAGCTGCCGGTGCTACTGCTTCTTTAGAACTTCCTTATTCCAATCACTATCCTGTTACCTTTAACGATGTTGTCCTCACAAATGCCATGCTTCCCTCTCTGCAAAGATCTACGGGTGCAGATAATGTGTTGCTTGTTCCTGCTGTCATGGGTGCCGAAGATTTCTCTTTCTATCAACAAAAAGTACCCGGGTTATTTTTCTTTGTAGGAGGCTTGCCAAAAGGAAAAGATCCCAAAACATCCGGGCCGCACCATACGCCTGAATTTATCCTGGATGATAGTTCCTTTAAAACCGGTGTAAATGCTTTTTGCAATCTTGTGTTTGATTATATGGATATGAAAGCTAAATAACAGAATTTAAAAATCGGGGTTTCAAAACGGAGGAAGATGGAATAAGGACTGTTTAAGCTATTTCAATCAACGATGCATGGAACGTATTCCATTTCAGGCCACTGGAAAAAGTGAGTACATAAGGATGCCTCGGACATAGTTTAAAAAGAATTTTCAGGAATATAAAACATAAAAGGAACTACCCGGGTTTTACAATGATTGGGGCGTGCGCTTTTTTTAGGTTATTTCTCTGAGCCTCCGAAAAGCATTTGTGAATACTTATTACTTATTTTTGAAGAATGGATAATTTCAATGTGCATCTGAAGCAAATATTTTTGCTGGCGATCATTATTTTTATTGGAATTTTATTGCTTACCCATTTTTATTTATTCTTGCCCGGAATATTAGGTGCTATAACATTGTACATTCTAAGTCGGGGTAGTTTTTTTTACCTTGTAGAGAAAAAGAAATGGAGTCCATCCTGGACATCTCTTTTATTTATCCTGGGATTCACAATCCTCATTGTATTACCTGTGTACCTGGCAGTCATTTTATTATTACCCAAATTGGTGGATATATTTAATAATCCTGTCCAGTTAATGGTCGCTATCAAATCTTTTGCTGCAAAAATAGAAGATGCTATAGGTATTAATATTTATGATGGTGAAAATATAAAAGAGACTCTTCAAAGAGTTGCCGGGAAATTACCTTCGTTATTAACCGGAACGGCAAACTTTTTGACGAATTTGCTCCTGATGTTCTTTGTGCTTTATTACATGCTGGTCCATGGAAAGCGGATGGAGAATTATTTAAATGATTTATTACCCTTAAAGGAAGCTAATAGAAAAATTCTTCGTCATGAAACAAACCTGATGATTCGCGCCAATGGAATAGGAATTCCTTTGCTTGCTTTGATCCAGGGATTTGTTGGTTTTGTAGGTTATTTCATTTTTGGCATAGAAGAATATGGTGTTTGGGGATTTCTTACAGGGGTAGCATCTTTAATTCCAATTGTGGGAACAGGTATCATCTGGGTTCCACTCACGGTTTATCTTTTTGCCACAGGGCACAATTTACAAG
This sequence comes from Chitinophagales bacterium, assembly GCA_038235345.1. GTDB lineage: Bacteria > Bacteroidota > Bacteroidia > Chitinophagales > Chitinophagaceae > Ginsengibacter. The sequence continues at coordinate 15,051 of JBBSUB010000008.1, read as the reverse complement.
GAATCGGGTTGGCTATTTATTCCCTGGTTGTTCTAACAAATGTAGATTATGTAGCCCGTATAACTCTATTGCGCAAAATAGGGGATGTGCATCCGTTGATTACCATCTTAGGAGTTATTGTGGGTTTGAGTATGTTTGGATTTATCGGGTTGGTTTTTGGTCCATTGCTAATAAGTTATTTCATTATACTTATAAAGATCTATCGCAATGAATTTAATCAGGAAATTGTGATAGAGGATGTTCCGGAAAGCAGGTTTAATGATGCCATTTAGAATGCTTCAATAATCCAATTCATTCAGTCCATGGTAAATCAGCAATACTCAACGATTAGCAGGGGCTTGTTGATTTTTCCTGCGGAAAATTCCTTTGCTTTTAATTTCCGGAAGGGGATAATCTCTTAATTATTCGTTTAAATACCAAAGCACTCCATTAACAAAATTTTTATTTTGTAAATTGCCGCTTCATCACTTATTTTTCTCCATGACTAAGATTTTTTCCGGTTTTTTATGTGCAATTTTTATGTTCTCCATGGCGGCAACAGCCCAGCCAAAATATGAATTCAGAGGAGTGTGGATCGCTACTGTAAGCAATATTGATTTTCCATCTTCCAAAACAATGAATTCAGATGCCCAAAAGGCGGAGTTCATCAAAATATTAGATATGCATCAGCGCAATGGAATGAATGCGATTGTTATGCAGATTCGTCCTGCCACAGATGCTTTTTATCCATCACAATTAGAGCCATGGAGTGAGTTCTTAACCGGAACCCAGGGGAAACCTCCTTATCCCTATTATGATCCATTGGAGTTTATGATTGAAGAAACACATAAGCGTGGTATGGAATTTCATGCCTGGATGAATCCGTACCGGGCTGTATTTAATATCGGTAAATCCTCCATTTCTCCAACCCACATTACCAAACTGCATCCCGAATGGTTTTTGGATTACGGAGGTAAAAGATATTTTGATCCGGGTAATAAAGATGCACAGGCATTTGTGGAAAGTGTGGTTCAGGATGTCGTAAAGCGGTATGATGTGGATGCTATTCATTTTGATGATTATTTTTATCCCTACCGGATTGCAGGGGTAGAATTTCCGGATTGGAAAACGTTTCAAAAATATGGAAATGGTCTTTCCAAAGATGAATGGCGCAGAAGTAATGTGGATTCGATAATCGTTATGCTTAACAGGGTTATCAAGCAGGAAAATCCATATTGTAAATTTGGAATTAGTCCGTTTGGTGTGTGGCGAAATGTAGATAAAGATCCAAGAGGAAGTAATACCAAAGCCGGTCAAACAAATTATGACGACTTGTATGCTGATATTTTACTTTGGTTGGAAAATGAATGGATCGATTATGTTGTTCCTCAATTATATTGGGAATTCGGGCATAAAGCAGTAGGTTTTGAAATCTTGAGCAAATGGTGGGCGGAGCATGCTTATGGCAGGCAGATGTACATTGGTCAGGGAGTTTACCGGTCAAAGGAACCAAAGTCCTATGCCTGGCACAATAAAAATGAATTACCAAATCAGATTAAGCGGATCCGCGAATTCCCCGAGATCCAGGGAAGCGTTTATTTCAGCAGTAAAACATTTGCCTCTAATCCAAATGGCTGGAGCGATAGTCTGAGAAATAATTATTACAAATACCCGGCGATCGCGCCACCAATGGCCTGGATTGATAATGAAAAACCCGCAAGACTTATTGTTTCTTATGACAGCGCGAAAGCATCTTACTTTACCAATAGCATTGATCTTTATTTCAGGCAGAATGAAGAAAATAGTAAGATTAACCGTTTTGTCATTTATAAGTTTGATGATTTAAGTGCGATGGATTTTAATGATCCGAAGAATATAAAAGAGATTATTATTTCCGGGAATAATTTCTATTCATTTGATTTGCGGTCAGTACCTGCTTCGCAGAATCAGATTGTGATTAGTGCCACCAACCTCACCTTCACGAATAATGAAGGAATACCCTCCCGATATATTTATCTGGAGAGAAAAGGAAATGGATGGGAGATAGTTGGTCAGCCTGGGAATAAATAGTTAAGCAATAATATAACTCCAACAATTTAAACACGAATTTCAGGCACGAATTACACGAATTTTACAAACTTCAAACCCTGAAATTCGAATACTAAGCTTATATAAATTGAAGGCTATAAAATAAAAAAAAGGCTGCGGCTTGATGGAATATTTTAAAACGAAAAGGTATCAATTCTGAAATGTTTTTAAGCTTTCAGGATTGATACCTTTTTTTTATAAAGATTTTAAAATAGGGCTTCACCCTATTTTAGCATATTTCGCCCTTTCAGGCCTTTTCAGTTCAGATGAATAACACGTGGTAAAACACTTCTATTTGATATCATTTTTAATAAGGAAGCTATCGTAATATCCAGCCTGAAAGGGCGCAATATGTCAACGAAGAGTGAAGCCCTTCAACTTAAGCGCACAGCCCTTCAACATCTATAACAATCCCTTCACCTTCTCTATCACCTCTCCAAGTTTTGAAACATCCTGCCCGCCAGCCGTAGCAAGCGTTTTCTGCCCGCCGCCACCGCCTTTGATTAATGGTGCAATATGTTCTTTGATTATTTTTGGAGCTTCTAAATTCTTTGCTGCGGCAAACGTTTCATCCAAAAGAATCGACACGGCTGCTTTGCCTTCGATGTTCGCCGCTAAGACCATCACAAGATATTTTACGTCATCTTTTAGCATCAGGCTTAATTTACGTAAACTGTCCGCATTCGATACTTCTACGATTTCTCCAATAAAGCTGATTTCTCCAATCGTTTGAATTTTTTGAAGCAAATTGTCCTTTACCACTAATAATTCTTTTGCAGCAGCTTTTTCCAATTGCTTTTTTAAGTCTGTATTTTCTGCCTGAAGGTTTAGGATCGCTTTATTCAGATCTTTCGGATTTTTAAATTGTTCCCGTATTTCTGACAGGAGTGATAATTCAGTTTTTAAATATTCTTCAGCGGCTTTTCCACTAAGTGCTTCTACTCTTCTCACACCCGCGCCCACTGCCGTTTCATGCGTTATTTTAAAGTAACCTAATTCCCCTGTGCTTCCTACATGTGTTCCTCCACAAAGTTCAACGGAATAGTTTGGGTCCATCATCACGACCCGTACTTTATCGCCATATTTTTCTCCGAAAAGCGCCATAGCACCTGATTTAAGCGCTTCTTCCTTATCCATTTCCTGTATAACAACAGGAATGTTTTCACGGATCTTTTCATTCACGATGGCTTCGATCTTTTCAATTTCTTCGGGTGTCAATTTAGTAAAATGTGAAAAGTCAAAACGAAGGCCGGCATCATTCACCAGACTTCCTTTTTGTGCCACATGGGTTCCTAATACCTGCCGGAGTGCTGCATGCATTAAATGTGTAGCACTATGGTGTATTTTTATTTCACTTCTCCGGTTATTATGAATCGTTGCTGTTACTTTTTGTGAAATATCTTCCGGAAGTTTGGCTGTAAAGTGAATGATCAGATCATTTTCTTTTTTAGTATTGATCACCGGTATTTTTTCTTCTCCGAATAATAAAATACCTGTATCACCTACCTGTCCGCCGCTCTCAGCATAAAAAGGTGTTTTGTCCAGCACGATCTGGAACATTTCTTTTCCCTGTGATTTTGTTTTACGGTATTTGATCACCCGGCTTTCACTCTTATTCTGAGTATACCCCACAAATTGAGAAATGCCGTTTTCCTCCAGGTTTACCCAATCTTCTGTATCTACAACGGCTGCAGCACGGCTCCGGTTCTTTTGTTGCTGCATTTCTTTTTCAAACTCCTTTTCATCTACAGAACCGCCGATCTCGTCTGCCATTAATTTGGTCAGATCTATCGGGAATCCATACGTATCCTGTAGTTTAAATGCCAGGTCACCGGGTACTTTTAAAATGTCTGTTACCTCATCGGCAGGTTTCAACTCTTTTAATTTGCTCACGGATTTATTCATGAAATCCATCTGATTTTGACCATCAGCATTCTTAGAAAGAGATGCAAATATTTCCGGTGCATGTGTATTTAATCTTTCAGATAAATAATCGTAAAATAATTTAATACCTGATCCAAGGGTCTTTAAAAAATTACTTTCTTCTTCCTGGATCACTCTGACTACAAAGTCCTGCTGTTGATGCAGTTCAGGAAATACATTTTTAAACTGTTCTGCAATAATGGGAATAAGTTTGTATAAAAGCGGTTCTTTTATTTCAAGATAAGATACATAGTATCGCACAGCCCGGCGAAGAATTCTTCGTATAACATAGCCTGCTCCTGTGTTGGAAGGTAATTGCCCATCTATGATAGGGAAAGCGATTGCCCGGATATGATCTGCGATAACACGGAAAGCAACATCTTGTCTTGTATCGGAAAACGAATATTTTTTGCCGGATATTTTTTCTATTTCTTGAATGGTGCCAGAGAAAACATCCGTATCATAATTGCTCTGTTTGTTTTGTAAAACACGCACTAATCTTTCAAATCCCATCCCTGTATCTACATGTCTTGCAGCAAGTTTCTCCAGTGAACCATCTTTCTTCCTGTTGTATTGAATAAATACATTGTTCCAAATTTCGATCACCTGCGCATCATCATTATTGACCAGGCTTTTTCCACTTACTTTTTTCTTTTCTTCTTCACTCCGGCAATCTACATGTATTTCTGTACAGGGACCGCAAGGGCCGGTTTCACCCATTTCCCAAAAATTATCTTTTTTACTTCCCAGGATGATTCTTTCTTCGGGCACCCACTTTTTCCAGAAATCAAAGGATTCTTGATCTTTTTCCAATCCTTCTTTTTCATCTCCTTCAAAAATGGACACATAAATATTATCTACCGGTATTTTAAAAATTTTGGTGAGTAATTCCCAGCTCCATTCAATGGCTTCTTCTTTAAAATATGGTTTTATTTCGCCTTCTGAATTACCAAAACTCCAGTTACCCAGCATTTCAAACATGGTATGATGATACGTATCTACGCCTACTTCTTCCAGATCGTTATGCTTGCCACTAACCCGCAGACATTTTTGCGTATCTGCTACACGTGCATGTGGAGCAGGTTTATTGCCTAAAAAGTAATCCTTAAATTGGTTCATTCCGGCATTGGTAAAAAGAAGGGTAGGGTCATTTTTTATTACCAGGGGTGCCGAAGGCACAATTGTGTGTCCTTTCTCTTTAAAATAATCAAGAAACTGCTGCCTTATTTCCGCACTTGTCATCATATCTGAATGCTAATTTTAAGATGGATTTAGAGCTTTAAGAGAGTATCTTTGTAAGCTTAATTTAAATTCAATGTCGGCAAAGGTATTTTGTTTAACTGCATTTACAAACAACACATTTAATTAAACAATCCTTTAGATTCGGATTTTATTTTTCAAGATGAAAAAAATTAAATATTATTATGATACGCATAACCTGCGCTACGAGAAAATAGTTGTCCCCCTGAGGGTTAAGCTTTTACGCTTTTTCGTTTTTATTGTGGTATCTGTTTTTATTGCCTTTGCCATTGTTTTTGTGGCTTTTCGTTTTATTCCATCTCCGCAATTAAAACTGGCGGAATTGAAATATGAGAAGATGCGCCAGAATTATGAAGGATTGGTGGCGCAAACAGAAAAGCTGGAAGGTGAAATGGCCTCTCTTGAAAAAAGAGATAATGATGTATACCGGTCTATTTTTGAGGCGAATCCGCTACCGGATAGTGCCAGGGCAAAACTGACAGAAGAAAAAGTTGAGTTTGAAAAAGTGGCTGCCCTAAATGATGAACAACTTGGTAATGAACTGGCCGCTACTTTAAACAATATAAATGCACGTATTAATTATCAATATGCCAGTTATAATTCAATCGAAAAATTAATAAAAAACCAGGAAGAAAAACTTGCTTCCATTCCCGCCATTCAACCCGTAAGTAATAAGGACCTGAACAGGGTAGCTTCTGGTTATGGATTGCGGATTGATCCAATTTACGGTACACCAAAAATGCATAAAGGACTGGATTTTACAGCACCGCAGGGTACACCAATCTATGCTACCGGCAATGGAAGAGTTACGGATGCCAGTTTTGACCAGGGTGGTTATGGTAATCACGTGATCATTAATAATGGATATGGATATCAAACATTGTTCGGGCATATGTCCAGAATAAAAGTTAAAGCAGGTGAGATTGTTAAACGGGGAGAAGTGATCGGCTGGGTAGGTAGTACTGGGAAAAGTACCGGTCCACATTGCCATTATGAAGTGCATGTGAATGGACGGGAAGTGAATCCTGTCTATTTCTTTTATAATGATCTTTCACCGGAACAGTTTGACCGTATATTGAAAATTGCTTCCACCGGAAGCGCAAAAAGTTTAGATTAATTATGGCTTTATCTCAAATAAACTTTGATTTTGATGAAGGCTTCTCTCCGGCGGAACGGAGCAGGAAATCCGTTGTGGATGCCATTACTCCAAAATCAAAACGCGGAAGGAAAAGTATAAAGGAATTCTCTGCATCTGCGGGAGAATTATCTGTTCCCGAAGATGATGTTTTATTTCAAAAGCAATACTACGCCATCGGGGATGTGGCTGCCATGTTCAATGAAAATATTTCCCTGATCCGCTATTGGTCCAATGAATTCACTATTTTAAAACCAAAGAAGAATAAGAAAGGAGATCGCTTCTTCCGTCCGGAAGATGTCAAAAACCTGAAGATCATTTATCATTTGCTCCGCGAAAGAAAATACACCCTTGCAGGTGCCCGGGAATTTTTAAAGAACAATAAAGTTGCCGGTGAAAAACAGGAATTGATCGAATCCCTGGAAAAAATCAAATCATTTCTGTTAGAATTAAAAACTAATCTCTGACCAGGTCCTGTAATCATAATATAAATTTTCTCAATAAAATATCTGATGGCAGGCATGAAATTATATTTTAACTGGAGCAGTGGGAAAGATTCCGCCCTGGCTTTGTATTCACTATTAAATGACACGCGTTATGATGTGGATCTTTTATTAACTACGATCAATATGCCCCAGGATAGAATTAGTATGCATGGCGTTCGAAGAGAGCTTTTATTAAACCAGTTTGAAAGCATAGAAATTCCTTACAAAATTATGGATCTTCCGGAGGAACTCTCTATGGATTCCTACAATTCCATCATGAAGGATCAACTTGAATCTTTTCAGAAAGAAGAATATAATTATTCCGGTTTTGGAGATATATTACTGGAGGATGTAAAGGAATACAGGGAGAAACAATTAGCACCTTTCAATATACAAGGTGTTTTTCCTTTATGGAAAAGGAACACCTTAGAAGTGGCACATCTATTTATGGATGAAGGCTTTAAAGCAATTGTGGTTAGTATTAACTCTACGCTATTGAATGAATCTTTTTGTGGCCGGCTCTTCGATAAAGGCTTTTTGGCAGACCTTCCCCCGGGCGTGGATCCTTGTGGCGAAAATGGAGAATTCCATACTTTTTGTTTTGACGGCCCCATTTTTAAAGAAGCTGTTCCGTTTTCTATAGGAGAAATCGTTTACAAAGAATATAAAGCTCCGAAAGATCCCAACAAGGCAGGGGATTCGGGTAAAGCAGAAATGATTGGATTCTGGTTTTGTGATTTATTACCTATTGTTTAAATGATAGAAAAAGAAGCCATAAAGTATTGTAGTCAATGCAAAACGGAAATCTTTTGCCACATCCAGGATATTGAAAAATGTGCTTGTTCTACCATTGAATTAACTCCTGAAACGCGGAAGTTTTTGACAAAAACTTATTTTGATTGTTTATGTAACCATTGCCTGGAAACAATCAATAAGAAAGTGACAGCAGCGAATGCTCATTCTTTCCCCACAGAAAAAAGTGAATTTATTGAAGGAGTTCATTTTTATAAAGAAGGGAATATGTGGGTATTTACAGAATTATACCATCTTCTTAAAGGAAGTTGCTGTGGGAATGGCTGCCGGCATTGCGTATACGGGTATACGGAATAAGCCAAAAAATTTCTTTTATTTATAGATATCTTCTCATATTCACGGTTAGATTAACCTTCTATCTTTTGTTGGAAGCCGGTTTATTCTCATTCACTCATTTATTCTCATACTCCTCATTTCATAATATTTAATTCTATTCTCCGTTAATTATTTTGAATTTCCTTTTATATTTGATTTAAATATATATACGAAGGAATAACATTCAATTAAATTAAAAAAACTGTGTATGAAAAAAAATCTGGTTTTAATTATTTTGGCTTTTTTCTTATTTAATGCCACTAATGTTGCAGCCCAGGAAAAAGAAGGCCTGTCAATGGAAAGTATTGGAGAAACTCCCGGTAAGAATATGATTAAAATAAATTTAACTTCTCTTGCTTTAAAAAATTACTCTCTCCAATATGAAAGGGCAATTGCAAGAAAAATTTCTATTGGATTAGGAGTGCGCTATATGCCGGAAGGAACTCTACCATTTAAATCTATTGCTAAAGAATATTTAAAAACAGATGGCCTGGATGCGGATATCACTGAGCAAATTGACAATTTCCGCCTGGGAAATTTTGCTCTTACACCTGAGGTACGTTTCTATATGGGAAAGGAAGTTTTCAGAGGATTTTATATCGCACCTTTTGCGAGGTATGCAACATTTAATATAAACTTTCCCTTCATTCTGAAGGGGACAGACACAAACAATCAACCTACTTCTGAAAGAATTGATCTGACTGGAAATCTAAATACAATTGCCGGTGGAATTTTGTTTGGGGCACAATGGAAACTTGGTAAGCAAATTTATCTTGATTGGTCTATATTAGGACCTCATTTTGGTAAGGCTACGGGAAATATCAGTGGAAAGAAAAATCTGACTCCCGGGGAACAGGATGAGTTACGGACTCAATTAGCTGACCTTGACATTCCTTTTGTAAAGTTTGAAAGCAAGGTAGATGCAAATGGGGCAGAAGTAAAAGTAGATGGTCCATGGGCTGGCATAAGATCCGGAATTAGTATTGGCTTCCGCTTCTAAGATTTTGTATTGCAGCATAAAGTATAAAAAAAGGGGATTTACGAAATGAATTTCATTCGTAAATTCCCTTTTTTTTATATAATGCCGATTGAAGAGTTAAACCGGAAATTTAATTTTCGGAATTCTCTACACATTTAATAGTTAATTGAAATTTCGTACTCAGACTTACTTCAAAATTGTTTTCAATAAGGATATCTTTTGCAGCCTGATCTTCAAGAATCACTTCCGCAAGATTCATAGCCAAAGGCGATCCGCTGATCACATTTCCAACTTTGCCATCAGTAAATTCTATGGTGAATTTATACCCGGCTTTTCTACCGGTTCCGGCTTTTTCAAAATCAACCCTGTTAAGCAATAACACCTGATCTTCGCTTCTGGATTTCTTTAAAAGGATTTTAATAATAGGAAGGTATTTTCTCCAAATGTGATTGTACATGAAAAAACTAGGTTTAGTGATTTAGGTATTGGTAAAGGATTAAAAAAAATCTATGCGATAAAGTCCAATGCATATTTCGATAAAATTACAGAAAAAAAATTAGGTCAGTTAAATTTTTTATTGGAAGGCGTGTTATAAGTGAACAAAATTCAACTTTAAGAGAGTTGAACGTAAGTAATGCATTCCCTTGCTTAAGCAGAGATGTCAATCTGTTTCTGAAACTAACAAGCCATAAAGCATATCTAATATTTAGCTATATTCTCAGGGCATCCTGTGAATCCGGATTATTTATAATTTTAAGAGCTTATACCTAAACTTCATTAAATTTGTTGCTATTAACAATTATCATTTGAATGGCCTTTATCGATATCAGACTTCCGAAATCATTTGCAAAAGCCTTGAGGATTCAAAAGAGTACTTCACCTAAACGACAGCAGTTGAGGGTATTGGAAAAGTTGATGAAAAGAGCCAGGTTTACGGAGTTTGGACAAAAATTTCTCTTCGATGAAATTCTCATGAGCCGCCATTGCGGTAAAGCGTTTCAAAAGCTTGTTCCTACCTACGATTACGATAAAATATTTAGTGAGTGGTGGTATCGAGCTCTTGATGGAAAGCGGGATGTATGCTGGCCCGGTCCTATTAAGTTTTTTGCTCTTAGCAGTGGAACAAGTGAGGCAGCAAGTAAGTATATCCCTATTACAAAAGAATTAATAAAAGCCAATACGCTCACCAGTTTCAGGCAACTTCTGAGCCTCGCATCATACAATCATGTTCCTAAACAATATATAGGAAAAGGATGGTTGATGCTTGGCGGAAGTACCCAGTTAACAAAGACATCTACCTATTACGCCGGAGATCTAAGCGGTATTCAGGCTAAAAATATACCTTTTTGGTTCCAGGGGATGTATAAGCCCGGACGTAAAATTGCCAAAGAAAAAGATTGGTCCAAAAAGTTGGAAGAAATTGTGGAAAAAGCTCCTGAATGGGATATTGCCTTTTTGGTAGGTGTACCTGCCTGGGTACAGCTCTGTATGGAAAAAATTATTGACCGGTATAATTTAAAAAACATTCATGAAATATGGCCGAACCTTGCTTTTTATGTGCATGGTGGTGTAGCGCTTGAGCCTTATAAAAAGGGTTTCAATAAGTTATTAGGAAAACCAATCACCTTTATTGAAACATACCTGGCCAGTGAAGGGTTTTTAGCTTATCAGAGCAGGCAGAATGCCAAAGGATTAAAACTTGCATTGAATAATAATATCTTTTTTGAGTTTGTTCCCTTCGATCATAATAATTTTGATATGAATGGTAATATGGTTGAGAAGCCGAACGCTCTGCTGATAAATGAAGTGGAATTGAATAAAAATTACGCAATACTTATCAGCACAAATGCGGGCACGTGGCGTTATTTGATCGGCGATACCATTCAATTTGTGGATTTGGAAAAATCAGAAATCATCATTACCGGCCGGACCAAGCATTTCTTAAGTTTAGTGGGCGAACATTTAAGTGTGGATAACATGAACAAGGCCATTAACCTGGTAAGTGAAGAACTGAATATTTCTATTGGAGAATTTACGGTGGCCGGTGTTCCACACGATTCCTTTTTTGCTCACCACTGGTATATTGCTACGAATGATAAAGTAGATGCTAAATTGTTGGCTTCTAAACTTGATGAGAAATTAAAGGAATTAAATGACGATTACGAAGTGGAAAGAAAGCACGCCTTAAAAGAGGTTTTTGTGGATGTATTAAGGGAGGAAACATTTATGGATTTCATGAAATCAAAAGGAAAAGTTGGCGGCCAACATAAATTTCCACGTGTATTAAAGGGGAAGATATTGGAAGAATGGCAGAATTTTTTGAAAGAAAAGCAAGTATTAAATTCGTAAGAATTTAAAAAGAAAGCTGTTTTTTTGCGAACTATTTATAAAAACTAAATTATATTTCCTTAATGATATCTGCTTTAGAAGCAATACTAAAAGGTCTTGCAATGGGATTGTTACTGGCTTTGTCAGTGGGTCCGGTTATTTTTACAATAATCAAGCATAGTATAAATAATGGCAGATCCGGTGGATTTAGCTTTGTAGTAGGCGTTTGGATAAGCGATTCCTTGTTAATCGTATTAAGTAATGTGTTTTCAGAATGGGTCACTGAACTTCTGGATTTTAAAATGCTTATCGGTTCCCTGGGTAGTGCATTTCTCATTGGAATGGGATTGTATTATTTCTTTTTAAAGAAAGTTCATATGCATCCGGAAGATGAAGCAATGCCTCCTTTAAAGAGCAGTGATCATATAAAAATGGCTATACAAGGATTTCTACTCAATACCTTAAATCCTGCTGTAATGGCTTTCTGGCTTACCGCTGCTACAGCTATTGCTATTACACACAACTTCCGTGATAGGGTCATTATTTTTGCAACGGCGCTTGGTCTTAATATTGCTGCGGATATTATTAAAGTGACACTTGCCGGGAGGGTAAGAAAAAAACTAACCTTAAAAAATATTCGGTTAATAAATAAAATTTCAGGTTTAATCTTGCTTATTTTTGGCACTGTGCTGTTATTAGGAGTTCTGTTTTTTGCAAAAAAAATATAATTAAATGCGTTTCTTCATCATATTATTCTGCACAATCTTCTTGTGTTTTTCCTGCATGGCGCAGTCAGATCTGCTTGTTTTAAAGAAAAATGGTAAAACTGTCCGCTCATTTTATCCCGGTACGGATATTCATTTTACAACCAGCCTGAGGTACTTCGAAGCCCAAATAACGTCTATCAGAAATGACTCAGTTTACCTGGTACAGTACGATATAAAACGGGTTCCTCTTACCAATGGGGGTGTGTTTCTGGATACAGCAGGAACCTACCGGTTTGGAGTGAATTACAAGGATATTCTTTCCCTTGAAAATGAACGGAAGGGATTTGACTGGAGTGGGTCCGGAGCAGGATTGTTTGGTGGGGGTGTTGTGTTAACAACCGCCGGATTAATTACCTGGATTTTTGCCAAACCCGATACGCGTTATTATGCCCGTCCCGAATTGGTTATTGCCGGCGCAGTTGCTGTTGCAGTAGGTTATTTATTGATGCGGACTGGAAACAGGACAACTGTCATTGGCAAAAAACACACCTTACATTATATCAGATTAAATTAGTAGTGCAGGAAATGGGTTTAAGTAAAAAAAAGAAGAAAAAAAAGGGGAATGCCTTTGTAAGATTTATACGTTTTTTTTTGAAGTGTATCTTTTACGGTCTGCTGCTTTCAATCGTGTATATTTTATTCTGTAAATGGGTAAATCCGCCTGTTACTATCACACAACTTGGAAGTGCTCTTTCCGGCCATGGTCTTAAAAGAGATTATATCTCCTACGACAATATGGGAACTAATATTAAATTGGCCGTATTGGCGGGAGAAGATCAACTTTATCCCGATCATAACGGCTTTGATTTTAAAAGTATTCAGAAAGCAATGAAGCATAACCAGACAAAAAAATCATTGCGTGGTGCCAGTACCATCAGTCAGCAGGTGGCTAAGAATGTTTTTCTTTGGCAGAAGGGAGGTTGGCTTCGCAAAGGAATGGAGGTGTATTTTACTTTCATGATAGAAAAGATTTGGGGTAAACAGAGAATCCTTGAAATGTACCTGAACGTCGCTGAAATGGGTGAAGGAGTTTTTGGCGTGGAAGCCGCATCTCAATATTATTTTAGAAAGCACGCGAAAGATTTGTCTGCGAAGGAAGCGGCTATGATCGCAGCCTGCCTTCCAAATCCGAAAGTTTTTACCATAAACCCTTTGTCAAGAAGGGTTTCATCAAGATATCCCTGGATCATGCGCCAGATGAATAATTTAAAGCAGGACCCGGATTTTCAAAAGATTATCCAATAGGCAGGGGGTAGGTGTCAGGTTTTAGGTATTAGGTGGTAGGATTTATTAGGTTTTAGGTTGAATGCCTTTGGCGGTGAAAACTTTGTGTTGAATGTTGCGCGTTGAACTCCAAACTCCAAACCCCAAACTCCAAACTCCAAACCCTAAACTACAAACTATCGACAAACCGAACTGCTGCTTCCATTCTTTCTTCATGATTTCCCGATATTTCTGTCCACGGCACACGTTGATTGATCATCATTTCCTTATAATAGTGAAATAGTTTTTCCCGGGTTTTTTTGTCCGGATATTCCCGCATTCCATCCTGCTCCCAGGGTAAATCTATATTACAAAGCAGGTATCCATCATATTGCCTTGTGGCGATCTGGCTTAATATCCAGTTGTGACACCGGTTATAAACAAACTCGCACCATACCTGCATCACATGCATGTCCGTATCTATGAAGATCGGATAGCGGATAGTTGATAGCTGATAGCTAAATGCTGATTGCTCAAAGTCCGCAGCAGCCTTATCTTCCAATGCTATCTGCCCCTTTGCGATTGTCAGCAAATCATCATAAGAATATTCACCATAATTCTCTATGAATTCACGGGCAAATTCCATCACCCAACCAGTTTGGTAATGGCTTGCTAGTTTTTTGCAGAGTGTACTTTTGCCGGTAGATTCCGGGCCAATCGTCACAATTCTTTTAATTGGTTTCAATATTGCCTGGTTTTAATTCTAAAATAGCTTTTGCTCTTTGCGTCCATTCTATCCAGCCCCAGATCGCCATTGCAAGCAGAATAATATAATAAACACTTGTAAAAACATAATTCTTCACAAAATATAGTGGAATAGATGTGATATTCGTTACGATCCACCATGGCCAACTGTTTACCTTTTTGCGTGCCATAAGCCACATGGCTGTAAACGCACTTGCACTCGCCAATGCATCTGCCCAGGGAATTGCACCGGGTGCAAAATCACGTTTCAGATAACTTAAGGCGCCAAAAATCACCAGGTAAAATATTGTAAAGAAGGAGAGCTCCTGAAGCCATTCCTTTTTATTGCTAAAAGTAATTAAAACAACATGTTCCTTTAATTGATTTTTCCTTGTCCATAAATACCAGCCGTAAATACTCATGATGGTATAGTATAAATTGACGGTTGCTTCGCCAAAAAGGCTTCCTTTAAAACTTAGATAAATATAAAAAGTCGTATTAATTAAGCCGGTAGGATACACAAGAATATTCTCTTTACGGGAATACCATACACTGATAATTCCCGAAAAAACAGCGATGTATTCAAGTGCGCCTGTTTCTTTAATATTAGCTATAAAATGATAATAAATCTCTGAAATTGTCACTTTGAAGGTTAATGCGCCAAATATACTGTTTTACACCAATTATTTCCAGAATAGCATTAGAACTCAAAAAAATGAAAATATTTATTGGTCAAATAAAAAGGCGAATATCTTGAAAAGTATTTTGTGTTATAGGGGGTAGATCTAATGATATCTTATTAATACTCAGTTATTTCGATAATTTTTAAATAGTGGAAATTTATAAAGAGGAGAAAATGATCTTTTCTCTATTACTGATGCAGCACATCATACCATTGTCCTGTCCGGTCAAAGGGGTGTTAATATTTTTATTAACTTTTTATTTGGAGAATAAAATCACAAACACGATATTCGCAACCCACATTTTTTTTATAACTAAAAACACTAACTACATGAGAAGATTTCTTGCTCT
>JBBSUB010000007.1:0-46150 GCA_038235345.1 Chitinophagales bacterium | reverse complement strand
ATGCTTCCTGCGCAGAAGTAGATACTTTGGCCGTTCCAATCGTTATAAATCTATTTTGTAAAGGAATTGTTTCCGGTTCGTTATGCTGCATTTCATCAGAAGCACGCAACGCGAATTCTTTGGTGCCACCACCTCCGGGAATAAGGCCTACGCCTAATTCTACCAAACCAATATAACTTTCTGCCGCAGCATAAATCTTATCACTATGCAGACACATTTCACAAGCTCCGCCCAACGTGAGTCCATGAGGTGCCACAATGACCGGGATAGAGGAATACCGGATGCGCATCATTGCATTCTGGAACATCCGGATTGCCATATTTAATTCATCATATTCCTGCTCTGCTGCCAGCATAAAGATCATACCCACATTTGCTCCTGCACTAAACTGCGGTCCTTCATTCGCTATCACAAGACCTTTGTATTTTTCTTCTGCTATCGCAATGGATTTGTTCACCGCTTCCAAAACCTCACTACCGATACTTCCCATTTTTGTGTTCCAGGAAAGTGCTACTACATCATCTCCAAGATCCACCAGGTTACAGGCACTATTTTTCCAAACTGTTTTCTCTTTCAGATCACTCAAGATAATGAAAGATTCACCACCTGGTAAAGGCAGGTATTTCTTTGTACTAACGTCATAGTACAAACGTTTTCCATCCTCTACTTTATAGAAAGTATTATTCCCTTCTGCAATAAATTCATCTACCCATTTTGCCACATCATAACCCGCAGCTTTCATCGCTTCGGTAGTTTCTTTCACGCCCAATACATCCCATGATTCAAAAGCGCCTATTTCCCAGCCAAATCCGGCTTTCATCGCGTCATCTATCCGATACAATTCATCACTTATTTCAGGAATGCGATGAGAAATATAAGAGAAAAGACTGTAGTGAAATAACCGATAGAATTCGCCGGCTTTATCCGTACCCATGGATAAAGCTTTTATTCTTGCTTTTAAATCATCAATCGGTTTTGCCATTTCCAGCGTGGCAAATTTTGCTTTTTGCCTTGGCCCATATTCGAAAGTCTTCAGGTCAAGCGTCAGAATTTCCGATTTGCCTCCGGCACCTTTTATTTTCTTAAAAAATCCCTGGCCGGTTTTGTCTCCCAACCATTTATTTTCAACCATTTTCTGCAACCAGGCAGGAATGTTGAAAATTTCTTTTGCTTCATCCTCCGGGCAATTATTCTTTACTCCTTCTGCTACTTTTACAAGTGTATCAATCCCTACAACATCCGCTGTGCGAAATGTTGCGGATTTCGGACGACCGATAACCGGTCCGGTCAATGAATCTACCTGGTCGATATCAAGGCCCAGTTTTTCCATTAAATGAAAGATGGACATGATTCCAAACACGCCGATCCTGTTGGCAATAAATGCAGGAGTGTCCTTACATAAAACGGTTGTTTTTCCTAAGAACAGATCACCGTAATGCATCAGGAAATCAATCACTTCCGCGTCCGTAAATTCTGTTGGAATTATTTCCAGCAATCTTAAATACCGTGGAGGATTAAAAAAGTGCGTTCCACAAAAATGTTTTTTGAAATCATCACTTCTGCCTTCTGCCATGAGGTGGATGGGAATGCCGGATGTATTAGAGGTAATAAGGGTTCCGGGTTTTCGAAACTGTTCTACCTGGTCAAAAATTATCTTCTTAATATCCAATCGCTCTACAACCACTTCTATGACCCAATCGCAGTTCGCGATATCCTTCATATTATCCTCAAAATTACCGGTGGTAATATTGCGTATTGCCTCTTTTGTAAATACGGGTGAAGGAGAAGATTTTACTGCAGCAGTTAATGCATCATTGACGATGCGATTCTTCACAGCGGGTTTATCAAGCGATAATCCCTTCTTTGTTTCTGCTTCGTTTAATTCTTTTGGAGCCATATCAAGCAATAACACCTGAAGTCCGGTGCCTGCAAAATGACATGCTATACGACTTCCCATTACACCGCTTCCTAAAACGGCTACTCTATGTATTGTTCTTTTGTGTATCATAAATAAAATTAGTTAGTTAAACAACTATTAGGGACTAAATTAAGCAATTTCAGAATACTTAAAAAAATAATTAATTGGGGGAAGGGTGAAGAGTATTTGAGATTGCGGCTGGTTCGGGCCGGGGAGAATGCTAATGCCTTTATTCATCGGGGGTTGTCGGAGGAATTCTTTTGTTTTAGGATTTTGTGCACAAAAGAGTCTCTGTTTATAACAAAAAAATAGTTGGTGCGATACCAATCAAAACCGCAGCATTACACTAATCGAAGTTTCCAGGAAAAGCAGGATAAGCCGGCATGAGTTTTTTTCTCTTTGTCCGAAAAATCACTCTGGACACACATCGGGTTTTCCGGTGAGGGTTATTTAATTCAGGTTTGCGTAATCGGAAAACTCCGCTGGTACAATATTTTAATCATCAAACAAGAAAATAAATTGATATTAACTCACGCCACTACCATTTTCAACAACAGTATCCGGATTAATAAATTGTAATTTCCCTTCTGCATCCTCAGACATTAAGATCATACCGTTGCTTTCTATTCCGCGCATTTTTCGTGGGGCAAGGTTTGCTACAACCACGACTTGTTTTCCGATAATAGCTTCGGGTTCAAAATGCAGGGCGATACCGGAGACGATCGTTCTTTTTTCATACCCAAGATCTATTTCCAGTTTAAGGAGCTTATCCGCTTTTTGTACTTTTTCCGCAGATAATATTGTTCCTACTTTCAGATCTATTTTAGCAAAATCATCAAAAACAATTTCCGGCTTTGTGATTATTTCTGCATTTACATCTGTCACTTCACCTTCAATTTGATTAGTGGCTATTTTTATTTCTTCCATATTTTCTGTGTCTTTTGCAGGTTTAACAAGTCCGGCTTTTAATTTTTCAACCTGAAAAGTAATTTCTACATCTTCAATTTTTCTAAATAATAATTCCGGTGGTCTTAATGTGTAGCCTGTTTTAAGTAAATCCAATTTTCCACCATTTTCCCAATCCAGCATTCTCTCTACCACTTTCATCATATGAATCATCTTCTTTGCAGTAAACGGAAGAAACGGATTGATAAATATTGAGAGATTAGCACATAATTGCAAACAGATATATAGACAATTATCGATAACTTTTTGCGCATCCTCCGTAATCTTACCGTTCTCATCCACCTGTTTCACTACGATCCAGGGTTGCTTATCCTGCATGTATTTATTACCTTTTCGAGCAAGGTCAATTACTTCAAAAAGAGCCTCTCTGAACTTATAACTCTCAATCAGATGTTCAATTCTTGCTTTAGCCGCAGGAAGTTCTGCGATCATTTTTTGATCTGCCACGTCTAAAATATCCTGGTGCAGCTTCGGAACTTTGCTATTGCATAATTTATGCATGAGCACAAATGTGCGGTTTACAAAATTTCCAAAAATTGCCACCAGTTCACTGTTATTCCTATCCTGAAAATCTTTCCAGGTAAAATCATTATCTTTTGTTTCAGGGGCATTTGCACATAATACATAGCGCAATACATCCTGCTGATCCGGGAAATCTTTTAAATACTCATCTACCCAAACTGCCCAGTTGCGGCTGGTAGAAACTTTGTCTCCTTCAATATTTAAAAATTCATTAGCAGGAACATTATCCGGCAGTACAAAACCACCATGTGCTATTAACATCGACGGGAAAATAATACAGTGAAAAACGATATTATCTTTCCCGATAAAATGAACCAGTTTGGTATCTTCTTTACACCAATAGTCTGCCCAGTCAGGTGTCAACTCTTTTGTGGCCGAAATATACCCGATAGGCGCATCAAACCAAACGTATAACACTTTCCCTTCGGCATCTTTAATTGGAACTTTTATTCCCCAATTACTATCCCGTGTCATCGCTCTTGGCTGTAACCCTTTATCCAGCCAACTTTTACATTGACCATACACATTTGCTTTCCATTCCTTATGGCCTTCGATCAGCCATTCCTGTAAAAAGGGTTCATAATCCTGTAAGGGAAAATACCAGTGTTTGGTTGTCTTTTTTATTGGAATCGCGTCACTTAAAGTGCTCTTCGGATTTATTAATTGTTCCGGGCTCAGGGAAGACCCACATTTTTCGCACTGATCACCGTAAGCATTCGGATTACCACAAACGGGGCAAGTGCCTGTAATATATCTATCAGCTAAAAAAGTCTGTTTTTCCTCATCAAAATATTGCTCTGTTTCTTTCTCTTCGAACAATCCCTTCTCATATAAATTCAGGAAAAAATCACTGGCAGTTTTATGATGCACTTCATTTGAAGTGCGGGAATAAATATCAAATGAGACACCCATTTGCTCAAAACTACTTTTAATGATCCCATGAAAATGATCCACGACTTCCTGCGGCGTTTTATTCTCCTTCATAGCCCGGATGGTAATCGGAACACCGTGCTCATCGCTGCCACCAACAAATTTCACATCTGCTTTTTTGGATCTTAAATAACGGGCATAGATATCTGCGGGAATATAACAACCGGCAAGATGCCCTATATGAAGACCTCCATTGGCATACGGTAAAGCGGCTGTAATTAAATATCTGGAAGGAGAAGTCATTTGCATAATTCGTATTAATATGGCTGCAAAATTACGGCTAATTTTTTTTCAGTATTGGAATGATTCCGTTTTTAAAATTTTACAGGCTCTGATTATTAAAAATTGGAAAGATAATATCCTGTATAACTTCTTAAAAGACATATTTCTTTTAACTTTATCGCATGAATCGAAAAGATTTTTTATCTACGGTTTTACCGTTGGCTGCTGTAACGACGGCATTTATACAACCTGCAAAAGAATCGAAAAAGCCTGTTTTGGAGAAAACACCTGCCTATTTAAAGAATGGTGATACCATTGGAATATGTTGCCCATCGGGATTTATTACTGCTTCTGAGTGTCAGTCAGCTATTACAAAAATGCAGGATTGGGGATTTAAAATTAAAATTGGCAATACCATCGGGGCACAGGATCATACTTTGGCCGGCACTGATCAGGAACGAAAGAATGATTTTCAGCGAATGATTGATGATCCTGAAGTAAAGGCCATCATGCTCGGAAGAGGCGGATATGGAGCTGTTCGAATCATAGATGGAATTGATTTTTCAAAATTTATTAAGAATCCAAAATGGATCATTGGTTTTAGCGATGCCACGGTTTTCCATTTACACATCAACCGAAATTTCGGAATCCCGACCATTCATTCCAAAATGTGTAACAGTTTTCCCGATGATTTTTCAAAAGCGGATCAGATCCAAATTGCCACGATAGAATCCATCAGGCAGTGCCTCACAGGAAAAAAGATGAAATACTCAGCTATACCCAATATTAAAAACCGGCAAGGAACGGCAAAGGGAACGATCATTGGTGGAAATTTATCGCTTATTGATAATCTTTGCGGAAGTGTTTCGGATGTAGTTACCTCCGGTAAAATATTATTTATTGAGGATGTTGGAGAATATCTTTACAAACTTGACGGGATGCTTTGGAATTTAAAAAGAAGCGGCAAACTTAAAAATCTCAAAGGTCTGATCATTGGAAATTTCAGAATAAAACCAGATAATCCGGGAGAAGAATTTGGAAAAACATTAGAACAATTGGTTTTAGAAAAAGTAAAAGAATACAACTATCCGGTTTGTTTTGATTTCCCCGTAGGGCATGTGAAAGAAAATTATGCGTTAAAATGTGGGATAATGCATGAGTTGAGCGTTGGGATGGAAGAGGTTATCTTGGCGGAGGTATGAGCTATGAGCAATCAGCTATGAGCTATGAGCTTTGAGCTTTGAGCTTTGAGCTTTGAGCTTTGAGCTTTGAGCTTTGAGATATGAACATTAATCAAACGCCTTAATATATTCTACGAATTAAAGGGACAGGTCGCGACCTGTCCCTACTACAAACTAAAAACTTCAAACTAATAAAACCATGATTATCATTCCATCTTACTTAAAACCTGGTGACACGATCGGACTTGTATGCCCGGCCGGATTTATGCCACAGGAAAATTTTGCTACGTCTATTGAGATCCTACAGCAGTGGGGATTTAAAGTGGTTGTCGGAAAAACTCCCGGCCATCAGTTTCATTATTTTTCCGGAACGGATGAAGAAAGATTGGATGATCTTCAGCACATGATGGATGACAAACATATCAAGGCTATTTTATGCGCAAGAGGAGGTTATGGAACAGGCAGAATTATCGATGACCTGAACTTCAAAAAGTTTGAACAACATCCGAAATGGATCATAGGTTTTAGTGATATCACGGTATTGCATAGCCATTTATTATCCAATTATAAAATCGCTTCATTACATGCGCCAATGTCCGCAGCATTTAATGACGAAGAATATAAAAATAAATATATCCAAAGCCTGCATGATGCATTGATTGGTCAAAAAGCAAATTATACAATTCCTGCTCACGAATTCAATCAAAAAGGAAAAGGAAGCGGCCCCTTGGTTGGAGGAAACCTTTCACTCCTGGTAAATATGATCGGCACGCCAAGCGATATCAAAACAAAAAATAAAATCCTTTTTATAGAGGATGTAGGCGAATATATATACAGTGTGGACAGGATGATGCGGCAGTTAAAACGAAGTGGTAAACTGGAGCATTTAAAAGGTTTGATCGTTGGTCGCTTCACTGATATGAAAGACACTACAACTCCTTTTGGTCAAACGACAGAAGAAGTCATTAAAGACATTGTAAAGGATTATAAATTCCCGGTTTGTTTTCATTTTCCTGTAAGTCACGATAAAGAGAACTATGCTTTAAAAGTAGGTGTAAAGTATAAATTGGCAGTGAGCGAAAAAGATGTCAGTCTGAAGGAAGCATAATACCTTCTGAATTTTTAGAATCAATCAGTTATTATACTCCTGAAATTTTCTCAGAAACCTCTTCAGGAGTTTTTTTGTTTATTAAAGAATTCTAAAAAACGATATTTGCCGCATGAAATTGAAAATGATCCGTTTTTTAAAGACAACTTTTATCCGTTTGCACCTTCATCATTTATTTGGATGGATGAATGGATTCCTGGAGAATCTTCTTTGGATGTCCAGGCTTTCCAAATGGGCAGCAACGCATGAGAAAGTTGAATTCAACGATTTTCCGTCCAAATGGGATTATACGAAGCGTTATGATTTATATTCATACCTGATTAAAAAGGAAGGTTTAGAAAACCCTATTAATTACCTTGAATTTGGTGTTGCGAATGGTGATTCATTCCATTGGTGGATGACGCAAAACAATCATGTGCAATCCAGGTTTTATGGCTTCGACACCTTTACAGGTTTACCGGAAGACTTCGGACATTTTAAGAAAGGAACGTTTGCAACAGGGAATAATATTCCCGTGATTAAAGATGATCGCGGACAATTTTTCCAGGGATTGTTTCAACAAACATTACCGGGTTTTCTCAAGACCTTTGATAATAGCAGAAAGACAGTCATCCTGCTGGATGCGGATCTTTATACAGCTACTCTATTCACTCTTTACAGTTTAGTGCCTTTTTTAAAAAAGGGCGATGTTATTTTATTTGATGAGTTTGTAGTACCAACGCATGAATATAAAGCTTACACTGATTTTATTAATTCCAGTTATTTTGATCTGGAATTAATTGGGGCTGCAAACAATTATTATTTTGTAGGTTTCCGCGTAAATTAATGTTTTAAAGTTTCATTCGCTGAAATGATGCTCTTACAATAAAGAATTTAATATCTCTTTGAATTGAGGGAAATCGGCTAAATTATTATGCCCGCCGTCTTCAATGGTTACAAACTCATCTCCGGGTTTTAAAACTTTTTTCAACTTTAAGGCATTGCTGTAAAAGACAACCCTGTCGGATGTTCCATGGAAAATAGTGATCGGTTCCTGAACCTTCTTCAAATATTCACCATTCGGAAATTTAAACCGCGACATCCAGTCTGTCGGATAAATAGGTGCATAACTTCCGAACAGGGAAGGAATGCTATAATAGGGAGTTTCCAATATAAGTCTTTTGCATTTTTGGGTAGAAGCAATATATGATGCAGGCCCAGTTCCCAGCGATTTACCATACACGATAATACTATCCGCCCCGAACCGGGAATGAGCCAGTTTGTACGCTTCCGTCGCTTCGTTATCGATTAGTTTTTCAGTGATCAATCCGGTAGATTTTCCGAATCCCGGATAATCCGGCATCCAGACCTCATACCCTTTGTCCGTAAAGGTTTTTGCATATTTTGCATAATAGTTTATGTTATCCATGTTGCCATGAAAATAGATTACAATCCCTTTTTTCAAAGAAGAATCACCTGGTAAAAACTGAACCATACTTAAGGTGTCCCGCGAATTGAGCGCAATAGAAACCTCTTTAAAGGGAACATCAAATTTATATACATAATCTGCAGGTAATGGCTCCGGATGGAAAAGAAACCGTTGCTGGAAATAATAGAGTGTAAAACCTATAAATCCGTAAATAAGAATGATGGTGGTTATCCATCGCGCAATTTTTCGTCTTTTGGATGGTATATAGGGCTCTTGTTCCTGTTCCTGTTGTTCTTGCATTATTTTACTATTGAATTATTATTTTTACATGAACAGGTCGCGACCTGTCCCTACCGATTAATCCGCTAAAATATCCCGGATAAAATTATGATATTCAGGGAAAGACGGAAGATTATTATGTCCGCCACCTTCAATTTCTATCAGCGTGATCTTACGGGGATTTAGTTTTTGCAATTGGACACTTTGTTTTATTGGTATCAGCCAATCTTTACTACCATGAATTATATAGGTATGGCAATTCACTTTTCGTATCCATTTATCCGTTCGTAATTTATACCGCAGAATATAACGCATGGGAACGATGGGCATAAAACGTTGCACTGCCCTGGTAAAACTGTAATAAGGTGCATCCAGAATTAAATACCGGGGAGAGTTTTCACTGGCAATTTTTGTGGCAAAACCACTCCCAAGACTTCTTCCGTAAACCAAAATATGATTTTCATGATATTGCACGGCCAAAGTATCATAAACCAGTTGCATGTCGCTAAGCATTGCCTTTTCACTTTTACGACCGGTGCTTTTTCCAAAACCTCTGTAATCGACCAATACCACATCATAATTATAGCGGTAAAAATCTTTTGCATACTTTGCCCAGCCTTTAATACTGCGGGTATTACCATGAAAATAGAGGATCAATCCCTTCGGATTTTTTGTGAAAAAATGCAGACCATTAATGGTTACACCTGTTGCTACCTCAAAAAATAATTCTTTGAAGGGAACATTATATTTATAAACAAAATCCTGTTTTAATTTTTCCGGTTTAAAAATAAATCGCTCCTGTACCAGGTATACCAGGATCATTACCACGGCATAGCCAATTAATATATAAACTAATGTAGTTGTCAAGATGGAAGAAAAACTTTATTTAGGGGTATAAGCATAAACTTATTCTATTTAGGTCAGACACTCAAACAAGAATAAGTATTTCATGTTTTAATCCAGGCAAGGGATGAATCATTTTTGCCTGAATCGTCCATCTAATTATTTTTCCAATCTATCTACATTTCACTTTCATCTGTAAAAACACGTTTTAGTTTTAATTTTCTTACCGGTGCTACAATTAAGGGGAATTTCTCTACTGTTACATTACTTTGTTCCAAGCCAAACCCCCTCTCTTCGGAGAGGCTTACTTTTTTAAACCAGAAATATAATTTCATCACCAGGCGTTCAAAAATGGGCAATTCATTATCCTGCGACAGAAACTTCTCCATTACTATAAACTGGAAATCACCAACCACATTATTCCGCTGAAGACTTTCATAACGGCTTATAACATTCACCTCTTTATTTGCCACCATTTCCTGAACTACTTTTCTAAACATCAGGTTGATCCGTTGCTCCATTCTAAAGCCCAGTTTTATTTCAACCCTTATCACTTCATTTGGCACGATGGCGTCTACGGAATACTCCGCTGTATATGGATCATCCTGCGTATCCACATGTACAAACCAATAGATATCAGCCCGTTTTGGTTTACGGTTAAGAATAGAATAAATAATTTTATGCTCGATCTCTTTTGGGTTATTGGCACTGGTAAGATATACCAGATGCGTAGCATATTTAGGGATACTGTGGTCATTGCTCAATTCCTGTATTGCCGGCAAATATTCTTCCAGGCGTACAAATTCAATATACCTGTTTTTGATTTTTCTTGCCCTATACCACACATACATTACGGTGAATAATCCACCGCCAACGATCAGTGTAACAAAACCGCCATGAGGGAATTTCTCCAGGTTGGCAATTAAAAAACTGACCTCTATGGACAAGTAAACAAGCAGGTAGAGATAGATCAATATTTTTGGTGCTCTCTGGCTCACCAGGTAGTTGGCAAATAAAATAGAAGTTGCCAACATACAAAGCGTAATAGCCAATCCGTAAGCAGCCTCCATATTGGAAGAAGTACGGAAATACAGTGTAATTCCTAAACAACCAACCAGCAACAAGGTATTGATTCCGGGAATATATAATTGACCACGTTCTTCTGTGGGGAAATTCACTTTCATTTTAGGCCAAAGATTCAGGCGCATACTTTCACTTATGAGCGTAAAAGATCCGCTGATCAATGCCTGGCTGGCAATAATAGCTGCGATGGTCGCTATCACGATTCCAAACATTTTAAACCCTTCCGGCATGATGCCATAAAATGGATTGAAACCGCTATCAATAATTTCTTTTGTAAATACTTTGCCGGAATGGGCAGATAATAACCAGGCTCCCTGTCCCAGGTAATTAATGATCAAAGCAATTTTTACATATATCCAGGAAATTCGGATATTTTTTCTACCACAATGACCCAAATCGCTGTAAAGTGCTTCAGCTCCCGTAGTACAGAGAAATACAGCTCCTAAGATCCAAAACCCATTCGGATATACGGTCAATAATTTAATTCCATACCAGGGATTCAGCGCCTTAAAAATAGACAAGAAATCAAATAAATGCATGGAACCAAGGATAGCCAGCATCAGGAACCAGAAAAACATGATAGGGCCAAATAATTTTCCAATATTGGCTGTACCAAACTGTTGCGAAAAGAACAAGAGAATCAGAATACCCATAACAATATATACAATCGTATCACTGCCTATATTACTAAATACAGGTATCTGCCTCAATCCTTCGATGGCTGAAGTAACTGTGATAGAAGGTGTAATAATTCCATCTGCCAAAACAGAAGCTCCTCCGATCATGGCGGGAAAAACAAGCCATTTCTTTTGTCGCCGGATAAGTGCATACAAGGAAAATATACCCCCTTCCCCATTATTATCTGCCTTCAGTGTGAGGATAATATATTTAAGCGTTGTTTGTAAGGTGAGTGTCCAGATAATACAGGATAATCCTCCAAGAATGAGTGTTTCAGAAATAACCTTATCCCTTATGATGGCATTAAAAACATATAATGGGGACGTACCAAGATCACCGTAAACAATTCCAAGGGCGATAATCAACCCAACGGGAGTTGCTTTTTTTAAATTTATTTGCACGTAAGTATTTTAATTTTCAAAACGATTTAGCCTTCACCTACATTGCTGTTACCATAAATGAATGCACAAATGTAAAAGGATTGGTTTAATACACCATCTTTTAATTGAAAAAAAAAAGTGCTTAGCATCTATAGAAATCCCTTATATGCGAAAAAGAAAATTGGAATTCCCTAATAATGGAATAAAAGTGCTTTCACCACCGATTAAATAATGTGAATGCAAAACAAAAAAATACCTGCGGTATCCATTTGTCAAGGCAAGAAAAAGTTGCAAGGAATTTCCAATTACTCTTAAAAAAAGTTTATTTAACCCGAACAATATTAAAAATCCGGATGGGTGTGATGTATTGAGTTCCTATATCTGGTTGAGAATGGATTTTTTTAACCACGTCAAATCCTTTCACAACTTTTCCAAAAGCTGAATATCCAAGTTTCTCCTTTTCAGGACTTGCACCTCCCCCGTAATCATAAACAGGCTGATCGGTCAGGCAAATAAAAAATTCTGTATTGGCAGTTCCGGCTTCCATACGCGCCAGGGAAATAACTCCGGCCTTATGAAGAATTCCCGTTTCTTTGGTGCTTTCATGCGGAATACCCGGAATCGTTTTTTGCTTTTCCAGGTTCGCTTTCCATAAGCCACCTTGTATTATTTCAGATTTAAATGCGTTTGAAGGCTGATCATCTTTCTTAAGAACCCGGTAAAAATTTATTTCTTTAAAATAGCCGGAATCGATAAATGACAAAAACGCGGCAACAGTCTTCGGTGCTTTATCCGGGTAGAGTTCTACATAAATATCTCCCCAGGTTGTTTGGATCTCAATCGTTGGACTTTTGAAATCAGATGGGGTACAATGAAAACCGATCATGACCAGTATCAGGAAAAAAGGGATCAATCGTTTGGACATGCATTTATTTTTTAATCGTAAGACTTTGCAAAGAAAAGAAATAAACGACAGGTGCATTTAATTTCAAATAAGAATTACGTTTTTATTCTGTGAAACTATTTGTCCTTATAAATTTTATTAGATCATTTACATAAAAAAGCCCCGGAATAAGCATTATCCGGGGCAATTAAACATAAAACAATATTAAAAACAACAGACTTTATCACTTTATTAATCAGGTTTATCCCCATCTAAAAAGGTATTGAGCGAGCCAATATTTGCCTCGTCATTTTCACCCGATTTCACTGTATAATTTGAATAGAAACTTTCTACGTTAGCGATAGAATTGTGTAATTCCATGTTGCGGCGGAGGTATGCTGGAACAGACTCAAACTCATTGTTAGGATCCGCAGCATTTACGTTAAAAGATAGATTTCTCAACTTAGCAATGCGTTCCATAGCCCGGCGCTTATATTCGGCTGCTTCGTCCACCATTGGCGGTTCCTCAACAGACGACATCATGATTGGCATTGTTTGGTGTACTTTCTCTTCCTGCATATCCTCCTCCGCTACATGGTCATTTTTTGTTACCAATCGCAATTCTATTTCAGGTTCGTCTTCCTTTTTAGATTGTTGCAAAGGCGCGGGTTGTTCAACAGTTTTGGATTTTGTTTCCGGCTTGGCCTCAGCGTAAATCTGCGAAGGCTTTGCCAAATAACCGCCTGACGTTGGGGCGGTGCTAGCATCTTTATAAAAACTTTCTTTAAATTCAGGTGTTGTATTTTCAGCTTTTGGCTGATCAATGGTTGTTTTCGGAGGAAGGTTAGAATCAGATTCCGAAGATAATTCAAAAAATATTTTTTCAGGTGCTGATTTATCCACAGTATTTTCCCTTTGTGTAGGTAGTAAATTTACGTTTAAAGGAGGAGATACATTCACCATTTTTGGCGCCATCTCCTTCTGGGACTGGCTTTCACCTTCCAATGATTGCATAATATCATCATTTCTCAATGCTTTGAATTCCTCTTTTTCATCCACTTTTATGCTATCCTGCACAGAAGTTTCATTGACAGTATTTGTTTTCTCATCGAATAAAAACAAAGGCTGGCTGACTTTTTTCTTTTCTTCCGGTTCCAATGCCATCACAACTTTTTCGTCTTTCTTTTTTACTTCCGCTACAGGCTCCTGTTTTTTCTCAAACAATTCCTTATGCTCAAATCCGGTAGCAATAAGGGTAATTCCAATTCTATCTTCAAGGTTATTATCGTACCCTAAACCTAATATTACATCTGAATTTTCTCCGGCTCTGCTCAACAGGTGATTTTGAATAACTTCCACTTCATCCATTGTGAATTCATGATCGCCCTCTGCAGAATTTATATTAATCAGGATCCACTTGGCTCCGCTGATATCATTGTCGTTAAGCAAGGGAGAATTCAACGCTTCTTCAATGGCTCTCTGCGCCCTGTTTTCTCCCTGGCATTCTGCATTTCCAAGAATAGCTACTCCACCGTTACGCATAACGGTACAAACATCCGCGAAATCCACGTTTATTTGACCGGTGCTATTGATCACATCTGTGATACATTTTGCCGCTGTTGCTAACACATTATCTGCTTTTGCAAAAGCAGCTTTCATGGTCAGGTTACCAAATTGATGACGTAATTTATCATTACTGATCACCAATAAAGTGTCTACATGGTCTTTTAATTTATTAATTCCTTCCTCTGCCTGGGCAATTCTTTTTTTGCCTTCATACGAAAAAGGTGTTGTAACGATGCCGACAGTAAGGATTCCCAGATCTTTACAAATTTTAGCAATAATCGGTGCACCACCTGTACCGGTACCACCGCCCATTCCGGCTGTTATAAAAGCCATCTTGGTATTCACTTCCAGGATGCGTTTTATTTCTTCCAGGCTCTCCTGGGTGGCTTCACGCCCGATCTGTGGGTTAGCACCTGCGCCCAATCCTTGTGTTAATTGTGGCCCAAGCTGTACTTTATTCGGCACATTGCTCGTGGCAATGGCCTGTGCATCTGTATTGCAAATGATGAAGTTTACACCATCGATATTCTGACTGTACATGTGATTGACAGCATTGCTGCCACCACCGCCAATTCCGATTACTTTCAGAATAGACGATTGCTCTTTTGGTAAATCAAATTGTATCATTGTAAAGTACCTCCTTTAGCCCCGAAGGGTTGTTGTTTTTAAAGTTATTAATATTCCCTTTTGTCTATAGGTTAACATGAAGGGGATTTTTATTTTTTGTTTGTTTGTTTTTATTTTGTTGGTTTTTCCTGCTTTGCTTTTTTGAGCAAAAGTCTATTTTTTACAATTCCGAATCACCCTCATCCTGGAACATCTCAATCAATCCGTTTTTGCAGGAATCCAAAAAACTTTTTAAAGTTTTTCTTGGTTTTACACTGTGCTCATTCTTTACATCCTCTTCCTGATCTTCTACAAAAATCTCATCAGAAGGTATTGCCGGCACATGGATCCGGACATATTCAAGGTCGAATTGCTTCTTTTTATTTTCATAATCGTTATACCCTTTTAATATCAAACCAAGACAGGTAGCATACATAGGCTTAGCCAATTCTTCAATATGGCCCGGCGCAAGATGCTCATTTGGATAGCCGATACGGGCATTTAAACCTGTAACATATTCAGTCAACTGAATCAGGTGTTTCAATTGAGATCCGCCACCTGTAAGAATAATACCACCATTCAACATACGCGTATCTAATCCAATTTGCTTTAAGTGATAGGAAACAAAATCCATAATTTCACTCATTCTTGCCTGGATGATGGCAGCCAGATTTTTTACACTAATCTCTTTAGGAGACATTCCGCGTAAACCCGGAATGGTGATAAATGTATTTGCTTTGGCTTCGTCAGAAAGTGCGCTTCCAAACTGAACTTTCATTTGCTCTGCCTGTGTTTTCAAAACGCCCAGGCCGGTTTTAATATCATTGGTGATATTTTCCCCGCCAAAAGGAATTACTGCTGTATGCTTTAAAATACCTTCATAAAAAACTGCCAGATCCGTAGTTCCACCTCCAATATCCACAATGGCCACACCTGCTTCCAGATCATGCTCACACATGACTGCCGCTGCAGAAGCAAGGGGTTGTAAAACCAGGTCCTTAATTCCTAAACCCGCTTTTTCAACACTGCGGTTAATATTTCTAATGGCATTTTTATCGCCTGTTATGATGTGAAAATTCGCACCGATCTTTACTCCGCTGTACCCAATCGGATCAGGAATATTCTGAAAATTATCTACTGTAAATTCCTGGGGAATAACATCTATAATCTGATCACCTGCAGGAATATAGGTTTTGTACTGATCATTCACTAATTGGTCTATTTCCAATTGCGTGATCTCGTTATCCGTATTGTGCCGCACAATATCGCCACGTGTTTGCAAACTCTTAATATGGTGTCCGGCTATACCCACGTACACTTCACTGATCGGAAGATTAGGGTTGCTTGCATAGCAGTTTTCCAGGGCTTGCTGAATGGCTTTAATGGTTTGGTCAATATTTAGGACCATACCATGTTGCACGCCGTTGCTATTGGCGCGGCCAAACCCCAGAATTTCCAGTTTACCAAATTCATTTTTCCTTCCCGCTATAGCAGCAATCTTTGTAGTGCCAATGTCGAGACCTACGATAATGGGTTGTTCGTTATTCATATTTGCGTTGTTTTAAAATTGCCTTTTTATTTTACCCGTTAAAAAAACAATTTTTGTTATGCTTATTGTTTATGTTTAATTATTCTGTTTATTCATTTAATTTCTTATTTCCTCTCATCTTTTATTCATAGTCTCCCGGTGGCGGCATAACCGCTTTAGGAGGCATTTCCGCCTTTGGCTTTTCTTTCTCTTTCGGTTTCACTTTCTTCTTCACCACTTTCACCGGAGCTTTCACTGCTTCATTCTTTAACGCTGACTGCACAACCGTTTTCTTTGCCGGAGTTGCAACGGCAACATTTGGTTTTGTGGCCGGAGCGGGAGTTGACGCAACACTTCTTTCCGATGCAGCCACAGTCAGAGGCATAACATTTTTAATCGCCGGTGGATTTAATGATGTATTTCCAGGCACATCATTTTGCTCCGGAATATCTTCTCTTACTCTGGATTCATTAATATTTATATTCTCATTCTCGTGCCTGAGCTGAATATTTGAAGTATCGTTTGTTTTCTTTTGAGCTTCTGCAATGATGTTCTTCATGATCTGTATAGCCCGGACTGAATCCGCTTTAATTTCCCGGGCATCTCTTTTTACTGCAACCACCTGGTTCTTATATTGTACATCAAGTACAGAATATTTATTCCAGCCTGCTTTTACCTGCACTGTTTTATAAAATGCCAGCAGGTTATTGAATTTTTCTTCATAGTTCTGCATGTCTCCAAATCGTATAACCTGGTTACCAACTTTTGGAATTAATTCAAAGGAATTATTCGGAGTAATATCTACCTGGTCAATTTGTGCCATCCAGAATTCATCCTTTTCGATAAATTCACTCATCACTCTGATATCTCTCAATAAAGCACTGTCTGCTTTGGTCAAAACAATCACATCCGTTGGAAAACTGGTGAACACCGGCAGCCTGGCAGAAAACTTTTTACTTAAGGGTAATCTCATTAAAGAACTGTCCAAATAAAAAGATGCCCCTGTCACTGTAAATATCCTGGCAACCGGTTCCCGCTCTATTACTTTTACCTGGAGCACATTATTATTATCAATAAATATTTCCGCATTTTTAATCCATTTTTCTTTTTGCAATTCCCGCTCCATAGATACTAAATCCAGTGAGTTAATTACCAGGTGGTCCAGGGGTTTTTTATTGACCTTTTCTAAAATATTTTTTACATCCTTTTTATCAATAAAATAATGGTTCTGAACACCAGTGATACTGATCTCAATCCTGGAAAGCGATTGGGTATCTTTCTTTTTGATGGCGGCTACCAGCAATACAATAACTCCTGCTCCCAGTATCAGCCATACTGAAGCATTGATTATTTTTCTTATTGTATTTTTGTTTTTCGCCATTTTATGCGAGAATTATTTCTTTTATCGGGTTTACTAACTGATCTATATTTCCAGCCCCTGCTGTGATTAACAATTGTCCATAACTACTTTTACGAACTGTTTCTAAATAGGTAGCACCTATATATTCCAATATTTGCTCTTTAGATAAAACAGATGCATTTTTATGTTCCATTTTATCTAAGATCAATTCACTATTCACTCCTTCCATAGGCAACTCTCTTGCAGGATATACAGGAAGTAACAATACTTCATCTGCCAGGTCAAGTGCTTCGGCAAATTCTTTTGAAAAATCCTTAGTTCTTGAAAAAAGATGAGGTTGAAAAATCACCGTACACTTTCGTTTATTAAATAAACTCATGGCACTTTTGATCAACGCTTTTAACTCCTCCGGATGATGAGCATAGTCATCAATGAACACTACATTATTTCTTTGCTTTTCCGCTGTTTCCAAATCAATCACATATTCAAACCGGCGCTTAACACCTTTAAAGTTTTCTACCGCCTGCTTTATTTTATCCGCATCTATTTCTAAATATTGGGCTACCGCAATGGCTGCCACCATATTTTCCACATTATGCATTCCGCCCATGTTCAGTTTAAAATTTGATATGCTCCAATTTTGAGAAATAACATCAAATTCATAACCGCCCTTTTTCATGACAATATTATGCGCGTAAACATCAGCCGAACTATTCTGAAGACTATACCGGAGATGACCGGGCACATCAAAATCATCATGGCCCATTCCATATCTTGTCAACAGTAATCCACCACTTTTTAATTTCCTGCTAAACTCCTTGAAGGCTTCACGCATATTTTCCACAGTACCATATATATCCAGATGGTCCGCATCCATGGCGGTAATTACTGCTACATCGGGCGACAGTTTCAAAAAACTCCGATCATACTCATCTGCTTCTACCACATCTACATTGTTTGGGCTGCTCCAGTAATTTGTATTATAATTCACTGAAATTCCGCCCAGAAAAGCATTACACCCGTAACCTGTATCCCGCAAAAGATGCGCGATCATAGTACTGATGGTTGTTTTTCCATGTGTACCGGCGACGCAGATATTAAATGAATTTTTGGATATTTCACTCAATACATCGCTGCGTTTTACGACTTCATATCCATGATCGCGGTACCAGTTTAATTCTGTATGCGCAGCAGGAATCGCCGGTGTATAAATAACCAACTGAGCATCTTTATCCAGCATATCTACGTTATCTTCAAAATGGATATCCGCACCTTCTTTCTCTAACTGTTTACTGAGCGTTGTCAACGTTTTATCATACCCGCTAACCGTTACATTTTTATCCAGAAAATACCGGGCAATCGCACTCATACCGATGCCTCCGATCCCTAAAAAATAAACCCGCGATATGGTACTTAATTCTTTCATTTATTTCGATGCATTCAATGCGTTCAAGATTTCCCTTGCAATGGTTTCATCCACCTGGGTTTTACTAAACTGTGAAAGATTGTTCTCAATCTTTTTTATTTCTTCTTCATTTTTTACCAGGCCTAAAATGGCAGGAATTAATTTAGTCCTTACCTCCGCGTCACGCACCAATAATGCAGCATCTTTATTCACTAATGCCATTGCATTTACTGTTTGATGATCTTCTGCAGCATATGGGAATGGAACAAAGACAGCAGCTTTTTTAACCACACAAATCTCAGCTACTGTCATTGCCCCTGCTCTGCATACCACAATGTCTGCGGCTGCATATGCATTTTCCATTTTGGTAATAAAGGCATTCGTCCACATGTTGGAATTCTCTTCTTCGATAGAAGCTGCTCTCGTGGAAAAATCCTTTCCCGTTTGCCAGATCAATTGTAAATTATTTTTATTGAACTCACCGATATTTGCTTCAATGGTTTCATTGATACTTTGTGCTCCCAGGCTTCCACCAAAAACAAATACTGTTTTCAGTCCTGACTTCAATCCGAAAAACTTTAAAGCGGCTGCTTTATCGACCGGTTCCAAAAACACCTGGCGTACCGGGTTCCCTGTCACCATAATTTTATTTTCAGGAAAATATTTGCCCATTCCTTCGGAGGCTACAAATATTTTCTGCGCTCTTTTAGCCAGCAATACATTACTCTTTCCTCCAAGCGAATTAGCTTCATGGATAAATGTTGGAATACCTTTATTTTGAGCTAATCGTAATACCGGATAAGTAGAGTACCCACCTACCCCAATTACAGCATGAGGTTTAAACGATTTAAAAATATCTCTTACCTGGAAATAACTTTTCAACAATTTAAAAGGCAGGGAAATATTTTTAATCAAAGAACTTCTATTGTAACCGGAGATATCAATACCTGTAATTTTGTAGCCTGCTTCCGGAATTTTTTCCATCTCCATTTTCCCCTTCGCACCTACAAATAAAATTTCGACGGCAGGATTTAATTTCTGAAGTGCTCCGGCAATGGCCAGGGCCGGAAAAATATGACCACCAGTGCCTCCTCCGGCAATAATGATCCTGATAGCCTGACCCATTTCCGGAGCTACTTCATTTTCATTATTTAGTGCATTTTCATTGATCATATCTACTATTATTTCCTGTTTTTTATATTAAACCTCTTCTTCTTGTCCGTCCTGTGTTGTATATTCATTCACTTCTTCTTCTACCTGTTGTGTTGCCAGTGCCCATTTATCTCCTTCCGCCTGCTCTACGTTCCTTGAAACGCTCAGAATAATTCCAATAGAAATACAAGTAAACAACAAACTGCTTCCACCCATACTAAGCAGGGGAAGTGTAACACCTGTTGTTGGAAATATGTTCACCGTTACAGCCATATTTACCATGGCCTGTATCACCAATGTAAAACTTAAAGCAATTGCCAGGAAAGCTCCAAAGGCATACGGGCATCTCCGGAAAATCCGGATACTTCGAAAAAGAAAAAGCAGGTAAATCATTAATATAGCCGCTCCTCCTACAAGCCCGTACTCTTCGATGATAATGGCATAAATAAAATCACTGTAGGGGTGAGGTAAGAAATTCCGCTGTTCACTTTTCCCGGGGCCCTTTCCAAAAATCCCTCCGGTGGCAATAGCAATTTTTGCTTGCTGGGTTTGATAATTTGCATCATCTTTTCCATCATACATAAATGTTTGTACCCGTTTCATCCATGTTGGCACCCTTCCCACTGAAAGTATCGCCGGAAGTTCTTTGGACGTTTGTTCCTCTTTATCATAATAGGCGGAAGAAATAATCACCAGGAATATTAAAGGAATCGCTACTGTAGCACCAATCATCATCAGGTGTTTCGTACTGACCCTTCCAATAAACATAAGTAGTACAGCTATTCCGCCGATTAAAATCGCTGTCGATAAATTTGCCGGAGCAATTAATCCGCAGATTATAAGCACCGGAATAATTAAGGGTAAAAAGCCTTTTTTAAAATCTTTTATCACATCCTGGCGCTTACTTAAAATTCTGCTCATATACATGAAAAGGGCAAGCTTAGCCAAATCAGATGTTTGAATTGTCAGCTTAATCACCGGCAATTTAATCCAACGATTGGCCTCATTTATATTTGCTCCAAATTTTAATGTGTAGATCAAAAGAGGAATGGAAATAATGAATAAAATAGTAGCTACCTTAGAGTAGATGGTATAATTAACCCTGTGGGCAAAATAAATAAATCCTACACCTAACAACACAAATCCAACCTGCTTGAAGAGATAACTTTCTGTGCTTTTATTTGTTTTATAAGCAAGTGATCCAATGCTGCTGTAAATTACCAACACGCTCACCATCGTTAATAAAATTACGATGGCCCAGATAACCTTATCTCCTTTCGTACGGCTCCATATATCGCCGGCTACTTTCTGAGAAGAGGAAAATGCTCTTGGTGCTATGTTTTTAAATTCAGTCATTTACTATTTAAATACTTTTTAAACTTTTTATTTTTTTGAAAAGCCAAATCCTTCCGCGCCTGGTTTTACAAATTTTTTACTGCCTCAATAAACTGAAATCCTCTATCCTCATAATTAGCAAATAAATCAAAACTTGCACAGGCCGGTGATAATAAAACCACATCTCCTTTTTCCGACAACTGAAATGCTGCCTGAACCGCTTCCCGGGCACTTTTGGTATCGATCATCAAAGGAATATCTTCTTCAAATGCTTCATGAATTTTTGAATTATCCAGACCCATACACACAATCGCTTTTACTTTTTCTTTCACCAGGTCTTTCATGAAATCATAATTATTCCCTTTATCAACCCCCCCCAGGATAAGGATCGTTGGCTTCGTCATACTTTCCAATGCATACCAGGTACTGTTTGTATTCGTCGCTTTACTATCATTGATAAAATCAACTCCTTTGATGGTGGCTACAAGCGACATACGATGATCAAGGCTCTCAAATGTTTTTACAGCATCTCTTATCTTTTCCTTTCTAATGCCCATTACCACTGCTGATAGTCCTGCTGCCATTGTATTATATTGATTGTGTTTTCCTTTTACAGCAAAATCATCTATGCTCATTGTCATCTCTTCCTTTAGCCATTTTAAATGCATTTGCTCGTTCACGATGTATGCGCCCTCAGGCAATTGCTTACTCATACTTATTGGTACTGGTTTAACTTCGTTTAAAAATCGTTTCAAATACTTACTTGTTACTTCATCATCCGCATTATAAATAAAGACATCCTCTGCTGTCTGATTCTTTATAATGTTGAATTTGCTTTCTATATAATTCTCAAATAGATACTCATACCTGTCCAGGTGATCTTCCGTAATGTTTGTTAACACGGATACATCCGGTTTAAAGGTTTTTATATCATCCAACTGAAAAGAACTTACTTCAACGATATACACACTTTTCGGATCCATTGCGATCTGCCTTGCGAAGGAATAACCGATGTTTCCTACCGTAGCACTATTTATTTTCGCCGTTTCAAATATGTGCCCGATCATTGCCGTGGTAGTGGTTTTCCCATTGCTCCCCGTGATGGCTATTACCTTGCTATTTCCTTTATACCTCCAGGCAAATTCAATCTCACTAATTATTTCAATTCCTTGCTTTCTGATCAACTGTACCAATTCATTCTTTTCAGGAATGCCGGGACTCTTTACAACCACATCTGCCCTCAATATTTTTTCAGTGGAATGAGAACCTTCTTCAAAATCAATACTATAATCAATAAGCTCGTTTCTATGAACAGGAGAAATTACTTTCCCTTCACTTACGAATACATCGAACCCTTGCTGCTTCGCCAACAAAGCAGCGCCTGTGCCACTTTCGCCGGCACCAAGTATGATCATTTTTTTTTTCATTCCGCTTTTAATTGGGATTAACAATTAAAAAAAAGGTTTTTCAACGGCATGAACTTAACGGGCCAGAAAGATTATTCAAAGGATGTCAGCTATGAGCCATAAGCTTTTAGCTTTTAGCTATTTATAATTTCTCTTACCCTGTCTACCTCAACTTCAACGTTACTACTGCCAACACGACGGTTAGAATCGTCACGATCCAAAACCGCACAGCAATCTTACTCTCATGATATCCTAATTTCTGATAATGGTGATGTAAGGGGCTCATTAAAAAAACCCTTTTTCCCTCTCCATATTTCTTCCTCGTGTATTTGAAGTACCCAACCTGTATCATCACACTTAAATTTTCCACCAAAAAGACAAAACAAAATATCGGTATCAACAATTCTTTTCTTACAATAATTGCCAGTGAAGCGATAATACCTCCCAGGGCAAGACTTCCCGTATCGCCCATAAAAACCTGGGCAGGATATGCGTTGTACCACAAAAAACCAACACACGCTCCAACAAATGCGGCCACAAAAATGGACAGTTCGCCTAAATTGGGGATGTACATAATATTGAGGTAATCAGCTACCTGCAAATTGCTGCTCACAAACACAAATACCCCAATGCCAATACCCATAATAGCGCTTACCCCCGTAGCTAAACCATCCAGGCCATCCGTAATATTAGCCCCGTTTGAAACCGCTGTCACTATAAATATCACGATCAGAATATACAGGATATACGTATAATCCTCCATGCTTTTCGGAAGCAGTTTTGCATAATTAAATTCATGTGATTTCACAAAAGGAATGGTGGTGATCGGTGTTTTTACTGTTACAAAACGATGCATTTGACCATTTGTCATCACAGTATCTTCCTTCAGCTTATGTTCACCACGTTGAGGCACAAACGAAGTCCCGGCCTTTGATCCGATGATCTCTCTTTCTACAACTACGGAAGGATTAAAGTATAAGGTAGAACCGATAATAATTCCCAGGATTACCTGGCCAAAAATTTTAAATTTACCTGCCAATCCATCTGAATCCGCCTTTTTATAATCAATCCCCTTTGCTTTCGCGTTTCTGCGCGCCTTGATCTTCAAATAATCATCCACAAAACCAATAACACCTAACCACACAGTGCAAAGAAGCATTAATCGCACATAAACTTTATCCAGGTTTGCAAGCAATAAAGTAGGAACTAAAATTCCAAGTAATATAATGATACCACCCATGGTAGGTGTGCCACTTTTCATTTTTTCTCCAGCCAGTCCCAACTCTCTTACAGATTCACCTAATTGTTTCCTATTCAGGATTCTGATCAATCTTTTACCATAGATAGTGGTAATCATCAACGACAATAACACTGCTGCCAACACCCGGAAAGTGATGAACTGGAAAAGCCCACTGCCCGGAAATTTTATTCCGATCTGGGTAAACCATTCAAATAGGTGATACAGCATTTTTCTTTTTTTTATATCCCACAGGCTGCGCCTATGGTTACTTTAACATCCATAGGCTGCGCCTATGGTTACTAATATTCAACCCCTTCGGGGTTTTGTGTCAGTCAAATTCATAAAACCTTTTAACTACACAACCATTCAACCATTCAACCACCCAACCATTCAACCACCCAACCATTCAACCACCCAACCATTCAACCACCCAACCATTCAACCATTCAACCACCCAACCATTCAACCACCCAACCATTCAACCATTCAACCACCCTCTGTCTATTTTTCCAGGAGAGCAAACATTTCCACCAATATCTTCTTATCATCGAAATCATTCTTCACCCCATTTATATCCTGGTATTTCTCGTGCCCTTTTCCCGCTACTAAAATGATATCATTTTTTACAGAAAGTGATACGGCTGTTTTAATAGCCTCTCTTCTATCCACAATAGAAATGCATTTTTTCCTGGCGGTAATGGGCACACCCGCTTCAATATCTTTTATAATTTGCGCAGGATCTTCAGTTCTGGGATTATCTGATGTGATAATCACCCGATCACTATACTCACACGCCACTTCAGCCATTTCAGGCCTCTTTGTTTTGTCGCGGTCACCTCCACAGCCAAACACGGTGATGATTTTTTGAGTTCCCTGCGTCAAACCTTTTATGGTGGCCAACACATTCAATAAAGCGTCCGGCGTATGCGCATAATCAATAATTCCAACAACCTTTTCTTCCGGAGAAACCCAATAATCAAACCTGCCTTCAGCGCCTTCCAAACGGCTTAATACCTGCAATACTTTTTCCTTTTCCTGGCCCAGGCAAATAGCTGCACCATAAACTGCTAATAGATTGTATGCATTGAAAGCACCAATCAGGCGAAAATGAACTTCTATATCATTGATCAATAACAACAAGCCTAACAATGAATTTTCAATAATTTTCCCTTTGAAGTTTGCCATTGTTTTAAGGCTGTAGTAATACTTTGTAGCCTTCGTATTCTGTAGCATCACGGACCCTCTTTTATCATCTGCATTGCTGATGGCAAAGGATGTAGCCGGGAGTGAATCAAAGAAAGATTTCTTTGCTTTTATATATGCATCAAAAGTGTGGTGATAATCCAGGTGATCATGGGTGATGTTGCTGAAAATGCCGCCAACAAATTCAATTCCATCTACTCTGTGCTGATCTAACGCATGGGAGCTTACTTCCATAAATACATACGCACACTCCTCTTCCTCCATCTGTGCTAATAATTTATTCAGACTGATTGAATCAGGTGTTGTATGCGTAGCAGGAATAATTTTCGATCCGATTTGATTCTGCACGGTACTTATCAGGCCACATTTATATCCTAACTCTGTAAATAAATTGAATAGCAATGTTGCTATAGTCGTTTTCCCATTGGTTCCTGTAACGCCGGTAAGTTTTAATTTAAGGGAAGGTTGTCCGTAGAAATTATGCGCCATAATAGCTGCGGCGGCAGCACTGTTCTCAACCAGGATGTACTGTACATTTCCATGTAGCACCTCCGGAAATTTCTGACAAATGATTGCCACTGCTCCTTTGGAAATAGCTGTTTCTATAAATTCATGCCCATCAGAAACCAATCCATGAATAGCAATAAAACACGTGCCCGCACTAATTTTGCGCGAATCAATCTGTAAATCATTGATCTCAATAGCGGTTGATCCTGAAATTGAAACCAGTTTTACTTTGTATAATATGTTTTGTAATAATGCCATTAATTCAATTCTAATTTTATTAATTGTCCTTTTGAAAAACCGCTGTTTTCTATAAGAGACTGATTAACTACTTTTCCTCTTCCTGATGCCAATACTTTTAAACCCATATTCTCTAAAACATAGATGGCATCTTTCAACCCCAAACCCGTTACATTTGGTATTACTTTTTTATTCGTAGAAATATCCTCTGCAATAAAACTCGCTACTCCATCCTTTAAAACAGTCGTGCTCCATTTATCGGCATCAGGCTGTTCATTCACCGGATAATTAAACACATTCATAATTTTATTGAGGTCTTTATTCAGACCATAGAACCGGTGAAAGTTGCTATCCGGAACATGCACATATCTTCCAACTTTGTCTTCCGAAATTTTAAAAGCATATAATTTATCCGCTACTTCTTTAAATACCGGACCAGATACTACCCCACCGTATGCAAGCCGGGATTCGCTTCCGTTCTGAATCACAACAGCTATACTGTATTTAGGATTATCGTATGGAAAAAAGCCCATGAACGCAGACTGATAAATCTTTGCACCCTTATTATATCCGCGGTTATCCATGG
Source organism: Chitinophagales bacterium (assembly GCA_038235345.1). GTDB lineage: Bacteria > Bacteroidota > Bacteroidia > Chitinophagales > Chitinophagaceae > Ginsengibacter. Next base: position 19,618 of record JBBSUB010000007.1, on the reverse strand, counting down.
CCGTTACTGCGGTTCCTGTCTTGCCACCAAATTTATAAAAATTGCTTCTCAAAGAACGGGCAGTACCGTGATCATTTTCCACAACATCCAACAGACATTCTTTTAATTTTCCGATCGTTTCAGGACTGGCAATATTTTCTACCAAAACTTCCGGTTTAAATTGCTGAACTACCCGGCCCATTTCATTAATGGAATTAACCAGGTAAGGACGCATCATTTTTCCATTATTTGCTACAGCGTTGTAAAGCATCAGCATGTGGAGCGGTGTTACTAATTCCTCATATCCATGTGCCATGTATGGAATGGTTGTTTTTGTCCAGTGTTTACTTGATGGCTTTTTAATGAAAGGCTTTCCAGCGCCTAAAATATCAATACCGGTAACGGTATCCAGTCTTAAGCGATGTAAATGTTCAAACCATTTTTCAGGTTGCGTATGATAATACTGATCGGCTAATTTTGCAAAAGCAACATTAGAAGATTGCGCAAATGCATTCTTCACTGTAATATTATATGTACCCATGTGAGAATCTCTGATTCTAAGACCATAAAAAGATTTCATGCCACCTTCACAATCCACTATAGTACTGGTATCCACATAATTATCTTCCAGGAGAGCGAGTAAAGTGGCCAGTTTAAATACCGATCCCGGTTCGGTGCTTTTCGCTAAACCATAATTATAATCTTCCAGGTATTCACCATCCGGCCGTCTTCCAAGATTTGCAATTGCTTTAATTTTTCCGGTTTCCACTTCCATCACAATACATGTACCGTGCAAAGAATTATTGGATGCCATCATTTTCAACAAGGCATTTTCAGCGACATCCTGTATATAGGTATCAATAGTAGTAATAACATCTTTTCCATTCTCAGGGTCTATCTCCGCACCATCGACGGGCACGTATGTTCCTGTCATGTACCGAACCAGGCGCTGACCGGTTTGTCCTTTCAATACGCTATCGTAAGACTTTTCCAGGCCAACATTTTTACTTGTGTCACCGCGTGAAAGTCCTATCGTCCGGTTAGCGAGCAAGACATAAGGATTTACTCTATTATCCCGAACTTCCATGATAAAGCCACTTTTGTTCCTTCCCTGTCTAACTAAAGGAAAATCTCTTAGTGCAACATATTCTTCAAAAGAAATTTTCTTCTTCAGATTAAAATATCTCTTCTTCTTTTTATACGCTGTTTGTAATTGACTTTTATAGGAAGCAGCACTTTGGTCCTGAAACAGGTTTGCCAAATGATAACTTAAAGAATCAATATTTTCTTTAAACCGTTTCCCTTCTTTTTCCCTTAACCCATCTGCCATCAGATCTATAAAAATATCAAAAACAGGAATAGAGGTACTGAGCATATTTCCATCTTCACTATAAATACTTCCGCGTTCCGCACTTAGATCAATATATTTCAAATGTTGTTTCGTCGCCATGCTTCTCCAGTAATCGCCATCAACTCTTTGAATGTACACAGCACGGGCAAGAATAAAGCCCCCAAGCAAAAGTATGCCCAGGAAGCAGAGATTCACACGCCATAATATGTCTTTTTTTACATCCAATTCTATCTGATTTTTTTACTTTTTTTGAAGGGTATCTTTTATATGGGCCGCAGGTTCTGTCAATTGTTGTAATCCTAAAGGCTCCACTGCTTTTGCTAATTCGCTTTCTTTACTTCTGAATATCACATCTCTTTTCACGGTTTTAAATTCGTATTCCATTTCTTTTAGCGCTTTTTCCGTCTTGCTGATGCCTCTGATCATATTATCGGCAGCGTGACCATTTGCGATATAAATCACTGCCAGGGCTCCAAGAAAAAAATAAAACGGAACGTTCTTTACGATGATCCGGTTATACTTCCGCAACCAACGTGTGCCCGAACTTCTTTTTTTTGAAGCAGGCTTTTCCTTTATGTCTTCATTATTTTCCATGTCCGTATTTTCCTTATTTAAAATTCCAAAATCGTGTTATGAAACTTTTTGTTTTTCTGCTACCCGCAGTTTTGAACTTCTTGCCCTTGGATTCAATTTCAACTCCTCTTTTGATGGTAATATTGGTTTTTTCGTAATTACTTTCAAAGGGCTTTTCTTCACGTTTCCAAATAGGTCCTGTTCTTGTTCTTCTTCAAAATTTCCGTTCTTAAAGAAGTTTTTGACGATCCTGTCTTCCAAAGAATGAAAGGTGATCACAGCGATCCTGCCACCATCCTCCAACACATCCACTGACTGCTTAAGCAAATCCTTCAAGGCTCCCAACTCATCATTCACTTCTATGCGTAATGCCTGGAAAACCTGGGCAAAATATTTTTCCGGATTTCCTTTCACAACCGGATACAATATATTTTTAAATTGATTAATCGTATCCATTGTTTGTGTTCGCCGAAGGGTTACAATTGTTTTTGCCAGTGTTTTAGAATTTGTTACCTCACCATATTGTTCAAAAATCCGGTGCAATTGCTCTTCAGAATATGTTTTCACTACATCCGCCGCCATTTTGCTGTCTTTCTGATTCATGCGCATATCCAACACAGCATCAAACCGGGTTGAAAATCCTCGTTCTGGTACATTGATCTGGTGACTGGAAACGCCAATATCCGCCAGAATACCATTGACTTTCGATATTTTATGAAGACGTAGCATTCGTTGCAGATGACGGAAATTATGTGGAACAAATGTTACCCGCTTATCGTCAGGAACATTTTTCTCCGCATCCTTATCCTGATCAAAAACAAACAATCTTCCCTGTTCATTTAATTGCTCCAAAATCCTTTTACTGTGTCCGCCTCCGCCAAAAGTGCAGTCTACATAAATCCCTTCAGGGATAATTTGCAGTTGCTCAATGACTTCGTTTAAAAGCACCGGCACATGATATATGCCATCCTGTATCATTATTGATTCGTTGTTTTATCACCGCCGCCCATTACCTGGCTAGCCAGATCGCTAAAAGCTTCGGGTGAAAAAGTTTCAAAGAACTCCTGGTATTTTAATTTATCCCAGATCTCAATTTTATCAATGGCTGAAACCAAAACAATCTCCTTATCCAAACCCGCATATTCCATCAGATTTTTTGGCAACAATAATCTGCCTGCTTTATCCAATTCCACCTGTGTAGCACCGTTCAAAAAATATCTTTTGAATTGCCTTACTTTGGGATCAAAATCATTCAGTTTGCTTAAATCAGAAAATAACGGCTTCCAGCTTTTTGTTGTGTATAAACTCAGGCACTTTTCAAAACCACGGTTGAGTACAAATGGCTCATCTCCCGTGTCCGGCATCTGCTTTTTAAAGCCAGCCGGCAACAGGAAGCGACCCTTCGGATCCAATGTAGCCTCGTATTCACCTATAAAGCCTGTCATTTTAAATAGATTGTTGATAAATTACCAATATTCTCCACAAAATAACACTTTTTCCCACTTAGTAAGCTTTTTTGAATGAAACTTTTTTATTAACGCCATTGAAACATAGCTCCAGCGTAGGATAGAGGAACGTTTAACAAGATGTTTACGTGTAAAAGTTGTGGATAAGGTGTTTATAAGACGTGGATAACATTTTATCCAGAAAAAATAATCGCTTTTATTTCAGAGATAATTCCTGAAAATAAACCGTCAGAATTTCGACAGAATTTTTAAAGTAGAGAGTGGGAAAAGAGGAGTAAAGAAAAGATATTTTTTTGAAAAATCTTCTCATTGGAAATACCTTTTTTGCAAAGAATTTCAGTTAACCATTTTAAAACAGGCCCATTCCATTTTAATTATTTATACATGGATTCAAAAGAAGAAAAGATATTTTTAAATTAGCAGGGTCAATCGTTTAAACTTTTGCTCCCTTTTTAATTAAGGCAAGGTCGATCGTAAAACAACTGCCTTTCCCTAGTACACTTTCAGCTTTGATTTTTCCTTTGTGGGCATCTACAATAGATTTAACGTAGCTAAGTCCTAAACCAAAACCTTTGACATTATGGATATTGCCTGTATGAGCGCGATAGAATTTTTCAAAAATACGGGCAACCGTTTCCTTGTTCATACCGATTCCATTGTCTTCAATTTTTATTCGAAGAAGGTTTCCAACATTTAAAGTGGTTAGTTTGATCACAAGAACATCCGGGTTGGAATACTTCACTGCATTATCCAAAAGATTATTAATAATATTCGTAAAATGCACATCATCTGCCATTACACAATCATGGACAGCATCTAAATGGACTTCCAGTTTTCCATTTTTGTCCTGGATGGGAAGTACTACATTTTTAAGCGCAACGGTGATTAATTCATGTGCATGAACCGGCTTCAAATCCAATTGCACCTCTTGCTTATCAAGGATCGCGGCCTGTAAAATAGTCTCCACCTGTTTGTTCATCCGCTTATTTTCATCTTTTATGATATTTGAAAAATAAGCTGTCTTTTCGGGGTTATTCACCACCTTCTCATTTCTTAATGCATCCACAGCAAGAGATATTGTCGCCAAAGGCGTTTTGAACTCATGCGTCATATTATTGATAAAATCTGATTTTATCTCGCTGAGTTTTTTCTGATTAAGATATGCTCTGATCGTAATAAAGAATGCCGTAAAAATGATAGATGTAAAAAGAACCGCACCAAAGATCATCCAGAACATTTGTCGCCAGACAAAATCCTGTTTTTGAGGAACGATAAGAATCAGCAGTTCCTGTGGCCCCAATCCCTCTAACAGGCTTCCTCCGGGTGCATCAAGGGGAATAACCACGGAAGTATTGTGGCTGCTATCTACATAGGCAGCGTAAAAATTATCTGATTGCAACTCAACACTCATCATGGAGGTGGTAATGGCAAATTCAAAATCCACATCTTTAATACCTCTTTTTTCAAAGGCTTTATGGATACGATCGTGAATCTCTGAGACCGTGAATTTATGCGCAATGGTAGCGGGAAAAACATTCAAAGGGGATAGGAGGTCTGAATTTCGCCTTTGCTCAAAGGGGGAAAGTTTTCCCTTTTCTTCAATCAAATCCATTTGGACAGTCCCTGCAGCCATATTCACTATCTGCCCAAATTGCATTTTCCTATCTTGCAATGCCTGTCCGATCCACATGTATTGAAAATAAATCAATCCCAGGGCAGAAATAAACACAAGGACAGTAATTATAGGGAAAATTCTTTTCATTAGAGCAAATTTAGAATAGGTTGCTTTTAAAACCTTATTAGAACAGTTTTGGTTGATGAATTTAACTAAGCCTTATATTTTCAAAATCAGCCACTCATGGAAGCATGTTGTAAATTTCAGCAAAATAATCTACATTCAAATTATGATTTCACCTACTAAAGGAACTATTTTAATTGCAAACCCATTTTTAAAAGATCCAAATTTTGTACGAAGTGTCATTTTTATTTGTGAAAATATGGATGAAGGTACTTTTGGATTTGTCCTGAACCAGATACATCCAAACACATTAAATGTGTTAATTCCCGATATAATTTCGGAGAGAATAGTGTATAAAGGGGGACCGGTTCAACCCGATTCTTTGCATTTCTTACACCAATACCCTGATTTAATCAGTGGGAGTATTGAGGTGACAACGGGAGTTTACTGGGGTGGTAATTTCGAAAGCTTACAAATTCATTTAAAAGAGGGAAATCTTGATCCCGATAAAATAAAATTTTTTGTCGGATATAGCGGCTGGACAGCGGGGCAATTGAATTTTGAAATGAAAGAAGAAAGCTGGCTGGTAGCCAATGCCACAAAAAAATTACTATTCAATACTCCTCCCGAAAATATCTGGAAAGAATCCTTAAAACACCTGGGAGGTAAGTATGAAATAATGATCAATTTCCCATTGGATCCACAATTGAATTAATAGCCAAGGCCCCTTCGAGCTTGGCGTATCGTATATGCCCCATACAATTAGGTATGTTTCTGACAATGAATCCCGTTTGACAGGCACGGCATTTGATTAGGCAAAAGCAACTAAATATAAAATGACATGAAGAGATTATTTGTATTACTGACAGTTTTGGGATTGGGAACTTACCTTATGATGACCGAAAATGATAAAAGAAAAACGAAAAAGAAAGTGCATAAAGCAAAGAAAACATTTTCAGAATTCGCACATAAGGCCAAGGAGTTATAGATTTGCGTTTTATCACTTCTAATTCTTCGATTGCTTTACAAATTATTACTAATACCCGCCCGGCTATCGCTCTATTTTTATTGCCGGAAGATTGCTATCAATAAAAAGGATTTCCTTCAATTAAAAGGCCCTTTGCTAATTGCTGCAAATCATCCGAACTCTTTTTTAGATGCGATTATTCTATCGTCTTTATTTAAGGAGCCAATCTATTCATTGGCCAGGGGAGATGCTTTCGCGGGTAAGTTTTATAGTAGAGTATTGGCCTCATTAAATATGCTGCCCGTTTACCGGGTGAGTGAAGGAGTGGAGAACCTCGATCATAATTATACCACTTTTAATGCCTGCCAGGAATTATTTAAAGAAAATAAGATCGTACTTATTTTTAGTGAGGGCCGGTGTATTAACGAGTGGCATCTGCGCCCATTGAAAAAAGGAACTGCACGATTAGCAATGTCAGCCTGGATGCAGGATATTCCCCTACAGGTTATTCCGCTGGGAATAAATTACAGTTCGTTTAGAAAATTCGGCAAAATTGTACATTTGAATTTCGGGGATTTCATTTTTAAAGAGGCTATACAGGAAGAGCTTTCATCTGGTAAAGCCCTGATTGAATTTAATGCTGCTTTAAAAAACCAATTACAGGATTTGGTTTATGAAATAAAAAAAGAGGATACGGAAACCGTTAAAAAGATATTCCGAATAAAGACGAATCCTTTAAAAAAAGTACTCCTGTTTCTTCCTGCACTACTTGGATTTTTATTCCATGCGCCTATCTATTACGCTATTATTTTGATCATAAAGGACCGGGCAAAAGATCATTTTGATTCCATTATAGTAGGAGCATTGTTCTTATTTTACCCGGTTTATCTCTTGTTATTTGTACTGATCACTTTCCTGATTACCTCCAGTATTTATTCCGTGTTGTTGCTTTTCTTAATGCCTTTAACAGCGCTAAGTCTATTGTATTTTAAATCAATCATAGCCGAACCAAAAACCTGAAGCCTAAAAAAAAGGGAGATTATCTTGCAGCACTCCCCCCAACTTTTTTCAAATAAAAAATTCTAATTCATAGATTTCAAAAACCTGAATACTTCACTGTCCGTAGTGAGTATCACAGATGTTTTTTCATCAAATGTTTTCTCGAACGTTTCCATGGATTTTAAAAATGTATAGAGATTTTTTGATGCTGCGGATTTATTATATGCGTTGGAATAAACGGCGGCTGCTTCAGCATCAGCTTTACCCATTATTTCCTCAGCCTGCTTAAAGGCTTTGGATTGAATGGATTTTAATTCGCGTTCTTTTTCACCATTTATACGTGATGCTTCACCCTGCCCTTCTGAACGAAATTTATCCGCAATCCGGTATCTTTCACTCGTCATTCTTTTATACACCTGGTCCTGGACTTCTTCTACATAATTCAATCTTTTGAATTTGAAATCCAAAATAACAATTCCCAGGTCAGCCGCTCTTTCATTGGCTGTTTTCAAAATCATCATTTCAATCTTTTCCCTACCTACAAAGATTCGAATGAGAGAATCACTCATTGGTTCACTGATAGTGTCTGTAACCATGGGTGTCCTGTTACTGTTACGAACAGTCTCTTCAATATTATGATTGGCAATATAATCTCTTGTTTCGCCATCTAAAATATCATCCAGACGGGATTGGGCACCACGCTCATTCGTCAACCTTTTATAAAACTGCAATGGATCGGTAATCTGCCAGCGTGCATAGGTATCCACGAAAATAAATTTCTTGTCTTTCGTCGGGATCTGATTCGGATCGCCATCCCATTCCATATATCTCTTTTCAAAAACATTGACGGTTTGTATAAAAGGAACTTTAAATTGGATGCCAGCCTGGGTAACAGCCTCACCTACAGGTTTTCCAAACTGCGTAATCACAACTTGCTCCCTTTCATTTACGATGTATAAACTTTGTGTAATACCAATAAGTAATACAACGATTATAACTGCGGAGAGTAAAATTTTATTTTTTGACATGGTTATTTTTCTTGAGTTGGAGTTTTTTGATTTTGCATTTGCATTTGTAAAAGGGGCAGTACGTTGTTACCATTTTTATCAGTAATAATTTTATTACCCAATTTAGGAAGCACCTTATTCATTGTTTCCAGATAAATCCTTCTTCTTGTTACATCCGGAGCTTTCATATATTCATCGTACAAATCATTAAATCTTGCTACTTCTCCCTGTGCATTATTGACCCTTTCCAGCGCATACCCTTCTGCTTTTTGAACGGTTTCAAGCGCCTGTCCGCTTGCTTTTGGAATCACTTTATTGTAGGCAGATTTCGCTTCATTTATCAGTGTTTCTTTTTCCTGTTGTGCCTGATTCACTGCATTAAAAGCAGCTTTCACCTGGTCCGGCGGATTGACATCCTGAAGCACTACCTGGTCTATTTTTACACCTAAGGAATATTCATTACTTAATCTTTGTATCATTTCCTGTGCGCTTCTCGCCACTTCCGTTCTTCCAACGGTCAATACTTCATTTACTGTGCGATCACCTACTACCTGCCGCATAGAAGCTTCCGAAATATCTCTTAGAGATTTTTCCGGATCTCTTACTTTAAACAGGAATTTATAGGGATCTTCCACTCTAAATTGAACCACCCATTCTACATCCGCAAGATTAAGATCACCGGTGAGCATTAGGGATTCTCCTTTTGTATCTGTTTTAGTATAACTTGTTTGAGCAGACCTTGTGCTGGTGGTACGAAACCCAAACTCCAGTTTTTGCTGTCTTTCAACCGGAACTTTATAAATGGTTTCTACCAAAGGAATCTTAAAATTCAATCCTGGTTCTACTGTTCTTGAAAATTTTCCATAGCGTGTTATAACGCCTAATTCCTCCGGTTTAATTTGGAAGAAAGCTCCGAAAATAATGATCAGTAATATGATGCCTGCAAAGACGAGTTTCATATTTCGTCCTGCCCATCGGAAAAAATTTACGATGAAATCGGGAATTTCGAATCCCTCAAATTGATTGTTTTGCATTAAGAATGATTTACAGTTAGTCACCGGATAAACAGCGGTTTATCGCAGACGGATGAACGTACGATTTTTAGCTCTTTAATCCAATTAATATTTAAAGATCAGGAGCATTTTATTTTAATAGTAAAAGTAAAAATGTATTAAAGTGCTTGATTATCAATTCTTTAATAGGACTTTTATCGTGTTTTGTTATTTGTTAATTTCTCTGCAAAAAATAAAATAAATACGGATCACTTTATTTTAAGATTCGGTCCTTTTTCCGGAATAAAAAATGTTAAAGAAAACAAAAAGCAAATTTTGAAACCCGTTGAAACGCTGAATCAGTTTAAGTTTGCCAAAATTTATTACATGCGTTTTCCAACTGCCGCAGGATGTCTAATCCTGCTAATGATATTTATTCCCGGATTTATTCTTGCCCAGGAAACCGGGGTGATTTATGGGAATACAAAAGACAAATACACACAATCACCTGTGGCCGGAGCCTCAATCACCATAGAAGAAAGTAAAACAGGAACCATTACAGACAGCCTGGGGAATTATAAATTAGAAACTACTGTAGGTGCAAAAAATATTTCCATTAGTTTTTCAGGGTACCAGGAGCAAACCAAATATAATATTATTGTGAGTAAGGGAAACGCACAAAATGTCAATTTTGAATTGGACCCGGATGTGAAGAGTTTAAAAGATATAGTCGTGGTGGTTGACAAAAACAGGACGGCCAGGGCAGCTGATATGATCACGCCTATGTCCACACAGAAATTAACTTCGGAAGAAATTAAAAGTAACCCCGGCGGAAATTTTGATGTCTCAAAAGTGATCCAGGTTTTGCCGGGTGTTTCGGGTGGTGCGCAGGCAAATAGGAATGACATTATTGTTAGAGGTGGGGCTCCCAATGAGAATGTTTATTACCTGGACGGAATAGAGATTCCCGTTTTAAATCATTTTCAAACCCAGGGAGCTTCCGGTGGCGCTACAGGTATCTTAAATGTCTCCTTTATTGATGAAGTTCAATTGACTTCATCAGCCTTTGATGCGCGTTATGACAATGCCCTATCATCAACCTTTAATATAAAACAACGGCAAGGAAATCCGGATAAAGTAAGTGGGAATATCCGGTTAAGTGCTTCAGAAGTAGCCGCGACTTTAGAAGGACCTTTGGTAAAAAAGACCACGTTTATGGCGTCGGCACGCCGGTCTTATTTGCAATATTTATTCCAGGCATTGGACCTTCCGATCCGTCCTCAATATTGGGATTTTCAATTTAAAACAACAACGGTCATTGACAAAAAAACGACTTTAAATTTTATCGGTATTGGTGCGATAGACAAGTTCCGTTTAGCGGTACCGAAAAAATCAAGCCCCGAAAATGAATATATCCTTCGTTCAAATCCGGATATAGATCAATGGACGTACACTGTTGGCGCATCTTTAAAAAGATTGATCAATAACGGATATATCAATGTGGCCCTTAGTAGAAATATGTTTCGCAACCAGGCTGTTCAGTTCGAAGACAACACCATTCCGGGAAGCCCGAAATCACTGGATTTAAAGTCTGATGAGATAGAAAATAAATTAAGAATTGATGTGAATAAATATGTTGATGGCTGGAGATTTTCCTACGGATTGATGGGACAATATGTGAAATATAAAATGGATCTTTTTAATAAAATCAGTAATGAGATCAAAGATCAAAATGGAAATATCCTTTCTCCGGAGGTCACAATCAATTTCAACAGCGATATTTCATTTTTTAAATATGGCCTCTTTGCCCAGGTATCAAAACGCTTTTTTGATAATAAACTGCTTTTATCTGGCGGAGTTCGTAACGATATGAACTCCTTCACAAAAACTGGAAATGATCCATTGAAAACATTATCTCCCCGGTTATCTTTTTCTTTAAAAACATTACCAGCCTGGGATATCACCGGTTCAATCGGCAGCTATTACAAAATACCTGTTTATACCAATTTAGGATTCAGAAATAATACCGGTATTTTGGTAAATAAAGACATGGATTATATCCATGTAGTCCATTATGCACTGGGTTTCCAGTTTATTCCAAGGAATGATTTCAGGCTAACTTTAGAAGGTTTTTATAAAGATTATAACCACTACCCTGTTTCTGTTCGCACGGGTATTTCTCTTGCAAACCAGGGAGCAGATTTCTCTGCTGTAGGAAATGAAGCTGTGAAAAGTGATGGTAAAGGAAAGACATACGGAATTGAATTTTTTGTACAACAAAAATTAATCAAGAAAACGTTTTACGCGCTTAGCACAACTCTTTTCAAGAGTGAATTTTCCGGTACAAATGGAAAACTACTGCCTTCATCCTGGGATTTTGGATATTTAGTTTCGGCTACTTTAGGACAGAAATTAAACCGGAATTGGGAATTAGGTTTGAAATACCGTTTAGCTGGTGGCGCCCCCTACACACCTTATGACCTCAATGCATCCCGAACCAATTATTTACTAACAGGAATTGGCACCCTGGATTATGCCGCCATCAATTCTTTACGACTAAAAGCATACCAGCAGGTTGATTTCAGATTGGATAAAAAATACAATTTTAAAAAGACCAGTCTGAATTTATACGTGGATATTCAGAATTTATTTATGTTCAAAACAGAAGGGATTCCAAATTTTACCTTTAAAAGAAATGCGGATAATTCAGGTTTTGCCACAAGTGATGGAAATCCAATAAAACCTGATGGAAGCAATGCTATTCCGGTGATCCTGCAAAATGACAACACTTCGATTTTGCCAACGATTGGTTTTATTTTTGAGTTCTAATGCGTTGACATTCAGAGAATATAAGATTACTCTTTTATCAAGTTTGCTATATGTAATGCAGAGTTATTGCTATCTTGAGAAAAAATTACTTCATGAAGTCTATCATGTTTCCAATAAAGAACACCTCTATAAAAATTTGTAGATTAAAAAACATCCTGGCACTACTGCTTATAATTGGTTTTATTTCCTGCAGCACATCTGCTATTACAAGTAAAAACAATACTAAAAATGTGGGAGTTATCAAAACAGGTGCTGAACAAACAGAATTATATGTTCCTTATCTACAGGGAAAAAGGGTCGCCATTCTTGCCAATCAAACAACCATCATCGGGAAGAAACATTTGGTGGACAGCCTGCAAAGCCTTGGGGTAAATATTGTAAAAGTGTTCGGTCCGGAACATGGTTTCCGGGGTAATGCCAGTGCAGGCGCAGATGTAAAGGACGAAATGGACAAGCAAACCGGAATACCCATCATTTCTTTATACGGGCCCAAAAACAAACCCACCAAAGAAGATTTAGCCGACGTGGATATTGTGCTGTACGATTTGCAGGATGTAGGCGTACGCTTTTATACAAATATTAATGCCTTATCACGTTTGATGGAAGCGTGCCAGGAAAATGGAAAGGAATTACTGATCCTGGATCGACCTAACCCGAATGGATATTTGATAGATGGACCAGTACTGGATATGAAATATAAATCCGGAATCGGCATGTTCCCTATACCCATGTCGCATGGATTAACCGTTGGTGAATTTGCCCAAATGGCCAATGGCCAAGGCTGGTTGAAAGATGGTGTGAAAGCTAATATCAAAATAATTCCGGTGGCGAATTACAACCATGATATGCCGTACGAATTACCTGTGCCGCCATCACCGAATTTGAATACCCAACAATCCATTTTACTATATCCTTCTCTTTGCATGTTTGAGGGAACTTATATCAATTTAGGAAGAGGAACTTATTTTCCATTTACCGTTTTGGGAAGTCCCTATTTAAAAGGAAAATATGAATTTTCTTTCACACCAACCGGCATTAAAGGCATGGCAGAAACGCCCTTATTTATGAACCAGGTTTGTTATGGCCTGGATCTTCGGACCTATGATACGGAACTTTTACGCAAAAGCAAACAGATCAATTTTAAATGGATCATGGAATTGTATAAGGCTTCGCCAAATAAGGAACAATTTTTTGATTCAAAAATGAGCAAGGAAATGAATAATATTGAGATCCAAATTGGATCCGGTTTATTCAGGCAGCAAATTATAGATGGTGTTCCGGAAGCAGAGATCAGGGCTGGTTGGGAAGCAGGATTAAATGAGTATAAGGAAATGAGAAAGAAGTATTTGTTGTATCCGTAAAAGTAAAATGAATCATTTATTCTATTAAAAATATTGAAAATAAAAAAGGTGATAATTTTAAAAAATCATCACCTTTTTTATTCGTTATTTTATCTCCGAAAAATTCGGATAATATTTATTTTACCCTTCACAACTTTTACAATCCACCAGGCTGGTAACCAATTCTTTTGAAACACTTTGGCTACGCTGGTAATACAGGGTCTTTACCCCTAATTTCCAGGCTTCAATCATTAATTTATTGACCTCTTTCACCGGAAGATTCGATGGAATATTCAGATTCAAACTTTGAGACTGATCAATATATTTTTGGCGGATAGATGCCTGTTGAATGATCTCCAACTGGCTGATTTCTTTAAAGGTTTTAAAGACATCTTTTTCCTCCTGCGTTAACCCATTCAAATGCTGAACACTTCCGTAATTCAACATAATGGTCCGCCATGTTTCTTCATTATCCATTCCCTTCGTTTCCAAAAGTTCTTTCAGGTATTTATTCTTACGCATAAAGTTTCCTTTGGAAAGACCCGCTTTATAATAATTACTATTAAAAGGCTCTATGCCCGGAGATGCCTGTCCTAAAATAGCTGAGGAAGAAGTTGTCGGCGCAATAGCCGTAAGTGTTGTATTTCGTTTACCATATCCTTCCAATAATGGCGCTTCGCCATAGATGCGCGCCAGGTCACGACTGGCTTTTTCCGCTTTATTTTGAATATCAGAAAAGATGGATGTGGTTAATTGTTTTGATCGCATTCCTTCAAAAGGGATCATATTTTTCTGGAGGTAAGAATGCCATCCCAAAACGCCTAAGCCAAGTGCACGATGCCTTTTAGCGAAACGATTCGCATTTGCCAAATAAAAATCACCCTCGGTTTTTACAATAAATTCCTGCAGTACGGCATCCAGGAAAAAGATGGCCAGTCTTACGGCGTCTGAATCTTTCCACTCATCGTAAGTTTCAAGATTCATAGAAGATAAACAGCAGATAAAGGATTCATCCTCTGTAGAAGGCAACATGATTTCAGAACACAGATTACTCGCGTTGATCGTGTAGCCCATGTCTTTATAAACCTGTGGTTTATTTTTGTTGACATTATCTGTAAAGAAAATATACGGCAATCCCTTTTGTTGACGGCTCTCTAATAATTTTGCCCAAACTTCTCTCTTTGTCATATCTCCGTCAATCATGTGCTGCATCCAATAATCCGGAACACATACTCCCGTAAAAAGATTCTGAATCGGATGACCTATATTTTTTATTTGCAAAAACTCCATGATATCCGGATGGTCAATATCCAGGTAAGCTGCGAAGGCTCCGCGACGTACGCCACCTTGTGAAATCGTATCCATGGCAGTATCAAACAAACGCATAAAACTTACTGCACCACTGCTTTTGCCATTATCCGTTACGGCACTTCCTCTTCCACGCAGACCACCAAAGTAGCCGGAAGTACCACCACCTAATTTTGTTTGCATGATCACCTCGCCCAATTTATGTGTAATCCCTTCGATGTTATCCGGTACATGCACATTAAAACAAGAGATCGGTAATCCTCTTTCTGTACCCATATTGGCCCAGATGGGAGAACTCAAACTCATCCATCCCCGTTCGATCATCTCCTGGAAAGAACTTGCTAATTCCGGTTTGTAAAGACGTCGGGCTGCTGCCGCGCATATTCTTTCAATGGCTTTTTCAACTGTTTCACCTTTTAGGAGATAACCCCTGTTTAAATTTTGTTCACTTTCATCATTTAACCACCACATTCTTTCATTTACGGGTGGTGTTTCGAATATCATTTCCATAGGGTCAGCTTGTCTGTTTATTAATAGAGATTAGAATAAATCATTTGCGGTGATACTTTTATCATGTTTGGTATAATCTACCGGGCGCTTGGCAAAAAAGTCATCCATGCTATTTGCAAAAACTTCCTCTTCAAACCATTTCATAGGCCTGTATTGTTCTGTGGAAATATGATATTGCCTTGGCATTCCAATTTTTTCCAGGCTTTCATCTACTCTGAATTTGATAAAATTCAACAGGTCATTCTTTTGAATAATCTCAATTTCACCTTCTTCAAAAATCCAATCCAGAATGCGTTCTTCAATTTCAACCGATTCCCTGACAACTTCAGAAATCCGCTGCAATGTTTCAGTGTCAAGCACATCAGGATATTCCTCTTTTATCTTGTTGATTAAATACATTCCTGCATTCGCATGAATCTGTTCATCAATGGAAGTCCAGGCAATAATATTGCTGACATTTTTCATCCAACCTTTAAATCTTGGGAAAGAAAGAATAATGGCAAACTGGCTGAAAAGAGAAACGTTTTCAATCAGTATGGTAAACATGATGAGTGAAATAGTGTATTCCTTTTTATCATTCGATTTCGAATTGGCCAGGCTGTGCGTTAAATAATCAATTCTTTCTTTAATAGCTGGTACTTCAATGAGCCTGGAAAATTCATCTTCATATCCTAACACTTCCAACAACCTGGAATACGCTTCGGAATGCCTGAATTCACATTCTGCAAAAGTGCTTCCCAAACCATTGATCTCCGGTTTTGGAAAATGATTATAAAGATTTCCCCAAAAAGATTTTACGGCAACTTCAATCTGCGCGATGGCCAGTAAACTTCTTTTTACCGCACTTCTTTCCGCAGGTAATAAATGAGAATGAAAATCCTGTGTATCCGCGGTAAAATCTACTTCGGAATGAACCCAAAATGAGCGGTTAATTGCTTCCGTGAATTGCAATATTTCCGGATATTCAAAGGGTTTATAATTTACTCTTTTGTCAAATAGTCCCATCTAATATTTTTTTTATTTTTATAAAAAACGGGGATGAGGGAGTAGCGGGCACAAATGCAAAATTTTGCAGCATGACAACGACTTCACTTTTCCTCCGAAAGTTGTGTTCTAATATATTGAACCGGCAGGTCTTCTGACTCTCCTGATTTTCAGTTGCCTTCCCATCCCGTATTTCACCGGACAGTGGCTGGATTAGATATACTGAAAACACTTTGCAAATTAATTGCAGCAGGATTACAGCTACGGGGATAGTTCCGGACTTAAACCGGATTCCCTTTTAATGATAAAGAATATTTTATCAAACCGAATCTTGCACAAGATAAGTTTACTGCCTGTGTTGTAAGTTTCTTGTTTTGCACAGCCTGTTGAAAACTTGTCCTGAAAAATTCAAATAATAGAATAATAGAAAGCGGACACAGCATTCTGTAATCTGTTTTCATATGCAAGTCTTCAGGATTACCTGTAAAGTTTGTAGTGCAAAAACGGCCTTGTATGATTACAATTGACATAAAAAAAGGTGATGATTTTAAAAAATCATCACCTTTTATAAAAAGATATATTATTTTAGAATTCCTTTAAATTTTTGTAGCGCCTTCGACCAATACCATCGTCTTATTATTCAGTACTTCTACAAACCCACTTTGAATGCTATAATCTTCGGCAGCAATTTTATCCTTTAGTATTTTTAATTTCCCCGCTTTCAGGGCGCTTACCAAAGGAGCGTGTTTGTTCAGTACTTCAAACAATCCATCTATACCCGGAAGTTGCACGCCGTACACCTCTCCACTAAATATTTTCTTTTCGGGTGTTAGTATTTCTAAAATCATAAAGTCACGAAATATTTGAATTGATGTTATTAATATGTCTCTTATGCCTGCGCTGCAGCCATCATTTTTTTACCTTTATCAATAGCTTCTTCCAGGTTACCTACGAGGTTAAATGATGCTTCAGGATATTCATCTACTTCTCCATCCATGATCGCATTAAATCCGCGGATAGTATCTTCAATAGAAACCAACACACCTTTCAATCCTGTAAACTGTTCTGCTACGTGGAAAGGTTGTGAAAGGAAACGCTGAACCCTACGTGCACGGCTTACTGTCAATTTATCTTCATCACTCAATTCATCCAAACCAAGAATGGCGATGATATCCTGTAATTCCTTATAACGTTGTAAAATCAATTTAACTCTGTTGGCACATTTGTAATGCTCTTCACCAACAATAGCCGGAGAAAGAATTCTTGAAGTAGAATCCAAAGGATCTACCGCAGGATAAATTCCTAAATCCGCAATCTTTCTGCTCAATACTGTTGTCGCATCCAAATGCGCAAAAGTTGTTGCAGGTGCCGGATCCGTTAAATCATCCGCAGGTACGTAAACTGCCTGTACAGATGTAATGGAACCATTTTTAGTAGAAGTAATTCTCTCCTGCATCAATCCCATCTCTGTAGCCAATGTAGGCTGATATCCTACCGCACTTGGCATCCTTCCCAACAGAGCGGATACTTCAGAACCTGCCTGTGTAAAACGGAAGATATTATCTACGAAAAATAAAATGTCTTTTCCTTTTCCTGTTCCATCTCCATCACGGAAATATTCCGCTACGGTCAAACCGCTCAAGGCAACACGAGCTCTTGCTCCCGGAGGTTCGTTCATTTGTCCGAAAACAAATGTTGCTTTAGATTCTTTCAGAACTTCCAGATCAACGGAATCCAGATCCCATCCGCCTTCTTCCATACTGTGGATGAATTTGTCGCCGTATTTCATAATACCCGCTTCAATCATTTCACGCATCAGGTCATTTCCTTCACGTGTTCTCTCTCCCACACCGGCAAATACGGACAAACCGCTATATGCTTTCGCGATATTATTAATCAATTCCTGGATCAATACTGTTTTACCAACACCAGCACCACCGAACAATCCAATTTTACCACCTTTTGCATAAGGCTCAATCAGATCAATGACTTTAATTCCTGTGAATAATATTTCTGAAGCAGTACTTAAATTTTCAAATAATGGTGGTTTATTATGAATCGGACGACCATTTACTTTGCTAACCGGAGGTAAACCATCAATCGGATCACCTGTCACGTTAAATAAACGACCATTGATTTCGTCACCTATTGGCATCAATATCGGCGAACCTGTATCCACTACATCCATTCCACGTGTAAGACCTTCGGTACCATCCATGGCAATACAACGTACGCTGTCTTCACCCAAATGTTGTTGAACTTCCATGATGAGTTTATCACCATTTGGCTTTGTTAACTCCAACGCGTGCAGGATTTCAGGTAGCTGATTTGTACCTTCAAAATGCACGTCGAGAACGGCACCAATAATTTGTTTAATCTTTCCGGTATTTGACATAAAATAAATATTTTTTAGACCTTATTTCAATTTGGCGGCAAAGGTAAGGTAGTAGGATGAAAAAGACAACTCCTTTTCTAATTTTCTGTTTTGAAAGTATTTCCAGGTGTAGTGGTTGTAAAAACCAAGATCAAAAGGGATATATAATGATTTATGGAATATAAATATAATTATTAAAATCTGAAATAAATATAATTAACACGATTACTACCTTGAATAATTTCAATCGACAGAAGCATGTAACAAGTTCTATTCGGGTTTTATTTTTATTATTTTATTGTCCCTGATGATAACAATTTCAGTGTTATTTTGCTTTTTAAACTTGACCATTTCACTATATGCCTTTTTCAGTCCGATCAGAATTTTATCCTTAAGTTCCATTTGCTTTTTCAACTGTGGTCATAATTCAATATTAATGTTTCTTTTAATTAAACAGGTTAAGATCAACTATCATTCAATAAAATGAAATCAAATTCTATTTCTCGTAATGCCCCCTAAGTGAATAAATAAAGACTCTATCCTCCTCAACTTCATAAATAATCCGATCCGCTTTACTAATCCTTCTCGACCATCTCCCAGTATGTTCATGTTTCAAGCCTTCAGGCTTTCCAATACTATCAAAAGGAGTTTGTTCAATACTTTTTATTAGCTCTGTGATTTTATTTTGAATTAATTTCTTGCCTGATTTTCTCCAGTAAATCAAATCATCCAAGGCTTGTTGCAAGTAAATTATTTCCACAAATCTTCTGTTTTTATAGATTTATAGCGTCCAGACTTTTTATCTTCAGCAGCATACTCCATTTTTTTATTAAATTCTGAATTATAATAACTTTCTTCTACCTTGGTTTTGTCAAAAGGTATATTAAGTGAGTTTAGAATATACTTAATTACAGTTAACTGCTCTTTATCTTTCGGATGTATAATAATCGCTTCCATAATTTAATTTTTACAAAGTTAATTTAATATATCAAAAGGTGAAGACAGAACCAATTGAATAAAATTACCCTTTAAAATACTTCCCGATTACCGGTAATTGGGGCAATTCTTTTCTTTCAACTTTTGCCACAAATAACAAGTATCCGATTAATAAAACTGTGGCCGTGATAAAGTTTACAATCTCATTTGAAGTCAAACCAAGAATCCCTTCATGGACAAAGAATAACAAAACAACGATAACGAT